>QHWK01000771.1:0-5156 GCA_003223775.1 Acidobacteriota bacterium | reverse complement strand
ACCCGGCGATTCTGCAGCTGCCGATGCTGCAGGCGGCGCTCTACCCGCGCGGACGCGAGATGCTCGCCGAGGCCAGCCGCAAGGCGCAGACGCTCGGCGCGCCGGATCTCGCGCAGCGCAAGGCGCGCATCCGCGAGGACATGTATCCGTTCATCAAGGCGATGTTCGACGCCGGCGTGCGCGTCGTCACCGGAACCGACTGCGGCGCGGAAGCGTCGCAGGTGACGCCGTTCGGCCACGCCACGCACCGGGAGATCCAGATGTTCGTCGAGGCGGGGCTGACGCCGCTGGCGGCGCTGCGCGCGGCGACGCTCGACGCCGCGCGCGTGCTCACCCGCGTCGAGGATCCCGACTACGGATCCGTTCGCGCCGGGAAGGCCGCCGATCTGCTGCTGCTCGACGCCGATCCGACCGCGGACATCGCCGTCACGATCAAGATCGGCCGCGTGATGCGCGCGGGGCGGTGGATTCCGTAGCGTGCGCGCGATTTCGGTTCTGATCGGCCTCGCCATCATCGCGATCGTTCTCTGGGACGCGTTCGAGACGATGGTCCTGCCGCGGACGGTCACGCGAGGATTCCGTCTCGCGCGCTTCTACTTCCGCAACACCTGGCGGCCGTGGAGCCGCGCCGCCGAGCGCGTTGCGGCGGAGGGCCGGCGCGAGCGCTTCCTCGCGATTTACGGTCCGCTGTCGCTCTTCGGTCTGCTCGCCGTGTGGGCGGCCGGCCTGATCTTCGGCTACGCGCTGCTCCAGTGGTCGGCGGGATCGCGGCTCGAGACGCCCACGGGTGCGGCGACCTTCGCCGACGATCTCTACATGAGCGGCACGACGTTCTTCACCATCGGCCTCGGCGACGTGCATCCGATCTCCGCCGCCGCGAGGCTTCTCACCGTCGCCGAAGGCGGCACCGGATTCGGATTGCTCGCGGTCGTCATCTCCTACTTTCCGGTCGTCTACCAATCGTTCTCGCGGCGCGAGGTGCGGCTGACGCTGCTCGATGCGTGGGCGGGCTCGCCGCCGAGCGGCGCGGAAGTGCTGCGCCGGCTGGGCGCGGCCGGCGAGCTGCGGCTGCTCGATCAGTTCCTGCGCGACTGGGAGTACTGGTGCTCGGAGCTGCTCGAGAGCCACATCTCGTATCCGGTCGTCGCGTATTTCCGATCGCAGCACCAGCGGCAGTCGTGGGTGTCGGCGCTCTCGGCGATGCTGGATCTGTCGGCGCTCGTCATCGTCGGCATCGACGGCATGCCGACGTGGCAGGCGCACGCGACGTTCGCGATCGCGCGGCACGCGGCGGTGGATCTGACGCAGACCTTCCGCATCCGCCCCGACGATGCCGCCGACCGCCTCGCGCGCCGCGAGCTGGAATCGCTGCGCGCGCAGCTCGAAGGCGTGGGCCTCCGGCCCGCGCGCTCGCCGGAGGCCGATGCGAAGCTGGACGAGCTGCGCCGGCTGTACGAGCCGTACATCGCGGGCCTCGCCGGTTCGCTGCTGATGCCCGCCGCGCCGTGGCTGCGCGCGCAGCCGATGCGCGACAACTGGCAGTCGAGCCCGCGGCGCGAGCCGACGCATCTCTGATTGAAGGGAGTGACGACGATCAACGCAGAGCGCGCCGAGCACCGCGGCGCGTCTTCGCGATCGACAAGCGCCACGAGACCGACAGCAGATCGTGCAGCGCGTCGCGATCGACGTGCGAGAGGCGCACGAGGACGAGCGGATAGCTGCGGTAGAAATCGGTCACGTAATACGTGTCGGGCGCGTCCTCGAGCAGCCGCTCCCGCTCGTCGAAATCGACTCTGACCACGAGCGTGTGCGGCTCGGCCGATCGGTCGGACGCGAGGCCGGCGAGGAACACGCCGCGAAGCTTCAGCACGGGCGAGCCGTCGTACCTCGTCGCCGCTTCGACGTCGGGCAGCGCGAGGCCGACGGATCGTACGATGTCGAAGGGATCGGCCGGGACGCGGGGCGTCGATCGGCGCGGCATCGGCCGACAGTATTCACTGACTCGCGCTGCCCGTTCAACCCATCGCTCGCCTGTCGCCCGCGCGCATGCGGGCGCGCAGGCGTACGCATAGTTTCTCCCAATTGCGGCTCGCGTGCGGGAGTCGCTACGCTGCATGCGCGATTGTCGTCGCGGCGGCCGCGCAGCGCGCGTCAATCCTGCGGGAGCTGATCGCCAAGGAACTGGACATCGTGAAGCTGCAGGCTTCGGGCCATCTCTTGCTGCTCGACGCGCACGATATGCTGGCGACGTTCATGACCGACGGAACGCCAGACCCGGCGCGATTCAAGGCGGCGATGTGCGAGGTCCTGGACAAGGCGTGCCGCGGACGCACGAATTGCACGCTGCGAATCTACGGCCAGATGGTCGACGTGCTCTGGAAAGAGGGAAAGCAGGATGCGGCGATTCGTCTCGAGATGCTGTGGAACCTGCTGGCGGCGTCCGAAGCCTTCTCGCTCTTGTGCGGGTACGCGATGGGCCACTTCTACAAGGACATCCACCTCGACGAGATCTGCCGGCAGCACAGTCATGTGATTCCCGCCGGCGGCCAGCCTGGAAAGGTTGCGTAGAGCGCGAAGACTTACGCCGTCATGCGCGTGCGCATCATCAAGGCGATTCCGACTCCCCGCCTCGAGGGCTTCGATGTCAGCGACTATCGCGAAGGCATGGTCTACGAGACCGGCCGGTCGATCGGCGAAGTGCTGTTCGCGTACCTTGGTCGTCCCGAGCAGCGATCCTCCCACCGGATGCGCGTGCGTCGTCACGCGCACGTAGTAGTCGCGCGACGCGTCGAGCTTTGCGATGTCGGCCAGCGGCACGCGGGTCCATTTCGTGAGCCAGGCCTGCACGACGCCGTCGTCTTCGGTGACGAGCACCTCTTCGACGCGGCCGTCGACGGTGCGCGTCAGCGTGTGGCGCCGCGTGAGGTTCTCGTATCGATCGGTCGTCGCGACGATCGTCGTCCCGATCGTGCGATCGACCCACCCGCGCACGCGCAGCTCGAGCTCGTAGGTGAACGTCGTCCGCAGGCCGCTCGCGATCGCCTCGCGAACGGCGTCGTTGTAGGCGTCCTTCAGCTCGAAGGACACGACGACGCGGTTGGCGTGGATGAGCGGGACGATCTGCAGCGACTCCTCGGCCCGCGCCGACGACGCGGCGGCGAGGACGAGCAGCCAGACGGAGCAGACTCGCAGTGCGATGCGCATAGTCAGTATCGAAGCACAACGGCCATGGTGGCGCGCCAGAACGACAGATGCTCCTCGCCGAACGACAGCCCGGCAGCGGCCGTGTTGCTGCCTACGCTCTGAAAGCGCCGGAGCTCCCAGCTGACGCCGACGCGGTTGGTCAGGAACCCGAGCGCGCCGCCGCCGACGTCGAACGCCGGGATGGTCCGCGCGACGTCGAACACGTCGAACGACGTCGTCGTCCGGACGCGCATCAGCCCGAAGCCTCCTACAACGTAAGGCCGCAGCGAGTACTCCGTGCGATGGTGCGGCGCCGCGACGATCACGTTGCCGCTGATCGTCGTCACGCGGCTCAGCACCACCAGATGCTTGTCGCCCTCGAAGAAGCCGGGTGCGTCGGCGACGTCGATCTCCACCCCCAGCACTTCGCCGAGGAACGCCGCGCTCGCGCCGAACGTCAGGTGCGCGTCGCCCGCGACGAGCTCCGGGTCCACGAACGTGGTCGCGCCGGCGAACGTCGCGCCGACAAACGGTCGAATCTGGCGATCCTCCGCGAACGTGCGCGCGGATGCAAGCAGAATGCCCGCCAGCACAACCGTACACGTCGCGGCGGGGTGGATGCTCATCGCGCGAAGATGGAGAGGAACAGCCGCGCGAACGGCGAGACGGTGACGTCGCCCGCCGACAGCGCGAACGGCCGCGCGAGCCCCTGGCTGTTGGCGAGCAGAATCAGCGTCAGCCCGCGCCGCGGCAGGATCAGGATCATCGACGACGACGCGTTGTCGCTGACGCCGAACTGCCAGACGATCTTTTCGTTGTTGTACTGCTGCACGAACCAGCCGTACGCGTGCGGCAGCGCGCGGCCGTTCGCATCGGTCGGCGGCGTCCACTCGAGCGCCAGCCCGTCGGGCCGCACGATGAAGCCCTTCTTCAGTCCCAGATCGAATTGCTCGAGGTCGCGGACGGTCGCGATCAGTCCCGACGCGGGCGTCAAGGTGGTCGCGACGTAGGATGACGGAGTGCGGCCGCGCGTGTCGACGGTGTAAGGCGTAGCCAGCCGGCGCAGCACGTCGCCGTAGCGCTGCAGCTCCGTCGCGGTGAAGCGTTCGGCCGGCGCCGTCAGCTGCGCGACATCGGCGCCCGGAACCGAATCGAACATCCCCGCCTTCTCGAGCAGATTCGCCGTGCCCCATCGGAACGTCGAATCGGTGCAGCCGGCGATCGCCGCGGCGACCGGCGCCATACGCTCGGGACGATACGCGAAGGTGAGGCCGCTCGCGCCCGCGCTCGTGTGCGTCAACAGCTGCCGGATCGTCGCGCCCGCATCAGGGCTCGACGGATAGAACTTGCCGACGGTGTCGTCGAGCGACAGCCACCCGTCCTCCGCGCACCGGATGGCCAGCGACCCGACGAAGGTCTGCGTTGTGGCATCGAGCTGGAAGGGCGTGTCGAGCCGCGTCGCGACGTTGCGTTCGACGTCCTGCAGGCCGAACGCCGCTTCCCAGTTCACCGCGACCGGCCCGACGATCGCCGCCGCCATCCCCGGAATCCCGGCCTGCGTGCGAAGCGCCTCGAGGTACTCGGCGAAGCGGCCGAGGACGAAGTCGTCGGCGGCGACGGTGGCCGCGCACGCCGACAACGACAGCGCTATCGTGAGCAGCGGGCGGCGAATGGACATGACCTGCGGCCGTGAGCGTCCATCATATACCGGAGCATCGCTGGACGCGTTCGTTCGCGCGTTTACATAAGGGCTGCCCCGGCGGCCGCCGGCAGGCCTGCGCTACCGGAGATTGTTACAGCCGCGGATGCCGCAGATGGAAATCCGTCTTCGCCTGGAACGCGTGCGCGAGCAGCAGAATCTCCGCCTCGCCGAACAACTTGCCGGTGAGATGCAGCGCCGTCGGCGACCCGCGTGAAAAGCCGTTCGGGACGCTCACCACGGGATGGCCGGTGCGGTTGGTGATCGCCTGGTT
>QHWK01000770.1 GCA_003223775.1 Acidobacteriota bacterium | reverse complement strand
GTCAGGTGCGAGCACTCGGCGTGATCGGTCGCGCGGAGGGTTGGCGCGAGGAGACCTGCGACGGCGACGGACGCAAGCAGTCGTGTCTTCATGATGAGGTGATCATACGGGGAAACCGTCGAGCAGTGACATCGCGTGGTCGATCACGTTTTTCGGCGTCCACCCCTTGGCGCGCAGGTCACGGATGCCGGTGGCGCCGTCAGATTTGCTCAGTTTTTGTCGCGGCGACTTCATGATCAGCGGATGGTGGAGGAACTGCGGCGGCTCGGTGCGCCCGAGCAGCCGCGCGAGCTGGATCTGCCGGCCGGTGGAGGGCAGCAGATCGTCGCCGCGCACGACGAGCGTGACGCCCTGTCTGTAGTCGTCGACCGTCGCCGCGAACTGATACGTCCAGTTGCCGTCGCGGTCCCGCGCGAGCAGATCGCCGCACTGCTCCGACGGGCGCTGCTCCTGCAGCCCGTGCCGCAGATCGACGAACCGCTCCACGGTCGGCTCGAGCCGGATGCGGACGCCGACGCCAGGCGTCTCGGCCAGCCCGCGATCGCGACATGTGCCCGGATACCGGAGGTCCGCCTCGCCGGGCCCGACCCCGGATTGATCCTGGATCCGATCCTGGATCTGATCCTGGATCTGATCCTGGATCCGATCCTGGATCCGATCCTGGATCCGATCCTGGATCTGATCCTGGATCCGGACGATGTCGGCGCGGGAGCAGCGGCAGGCGTACACGAGCCCCTGCCGGCGCAGGACGTCCAGCGCCGACTCGTAAATCGCGCCGCGCTCGCTCTGGCGCACCGGCGGCGCGTCGGCCTCGAACCCGAGCCAGGCGAGATCGTCGAGGATTTCCGCGTCGTACTCGCGTCGGCTGCGCTGCCGATCGTGATCCTCGATGCGCAGCAGGACCGTCCCGCCCCGCGCCCGCGTCTCCCGCCAGACATACACCGCGTTGACGACGTGCCCCAGGTGGAGGAAGCCGGTTGGCGCCGGCGCGAACCGCGATATGATGGCGCCCATTCTCGAACCGAGGATCATACCGATGATTCGCACCCAAGCGACGCGCAACACCGCGTTCGGCCTCCTCGTCGCCGCGCTCGCCTTCACCTCCGCGGATCTGCGCGGGCAGCAGCCGGCGAAGCCGAAGGGCGCCGAGTGGCCGGTCTACGGCGGCGATCTGGCCAGCACGCGCTACTCGCCGCTCGATCAGATCACGGCGGAGAACTTCAACAAGCTCGAGATCGCCTGGCGCTTCAAGGCCGACGCGCTCGGGCCGCGGCCCGAGTTCAACTACGAGGGCACGCCGCTGATGGTGGACGGCATCGTCTACGCGACGGCCGGGACGCGGCGCGCCGTCGTCGCGCTCGAGGCGGCGACCGGCGAGATGCTGTGGATGCACAGCGAGCACGAAGGGAAGCGCGGCGAAGCGGCGCCGCGCCAGCTGTCGGGCCGCGGCCTCTCGTACTGGCCGGGCAGCGGCGGCGAGCGGCCGCGCATCGTCTACGTCACGCCGGGGTATCAGATGATCGCGCTCGACGCGAAGACCGGCGTTCCCGCCGCCGGCTTCGGCAGAAACGGCCTCGTCGATCTGAAAGAGGAAGACGATCAGCCGATCGATCTCGAGAAGGGCGAGATGGGGCTGCACGCGACGCCGATCATCGCGAAGGACGTGATCGTCGTCGGCGCCGCGCACCTGCCGGGCGGCGCGCCGAAGAGCCGCATCCACGAGAAAGGGTTCGTGCGGGGCTACGACGCGAAGACGGGCAAGCGGTTGTGGATCTTCCACACGATTCCGCTCGCGGGCGAATTCGGCAACGACACATGGGAGCGCGACTCGTGGTCCTACACGGGCAACGCCGGCGTCTGGGCGCAGATGACGGTGGACGAAGAGACCAACACCGTGTTCCTGCCGGTGGAGCTGCCGACGGGCGACTACTACGGCGGCCATCGTCCGGGCGCGGGGCTCTTCGGCGAGAGCCTCGTCGCGGTCGATCTGAAGACGGGCCAGCGGAAGTGGCACTTCCAGCTCGTGCACCACGGCATCTGGGACATGGACATCCCGTGCGCGCCGATTCTGATGGATCTGGTCGTCGACGGCCGTCAGATCAAAGCGGTCGGCCAGCCGACCAAGCAGGGGTGGATCTACACGTTCGATCGCCTCACGGGCCAACCGGTATGGCCGATCGAAGAGCGGCCGGTCGCGAAAGGCGACGTGCCGGGCGAGTGGTATTCGCCGACGCAGCCGTTCGTCACCAAGCCGCCGCCGTTCGAGCGGCAGGGCGTGTCGATCGACGATCTGATCGACTTCACGCCGGCGCTGCGCGAGGAAGCGGTGAAGGTCGCGTCGCGCTACAAGCTGGGGCCGATCTTCACGGCGCCCGTCGTCAGCAAGTTCCCGTCGCCGCTGGCGACGCTGATGCTGCCGAACGCGACAGGCGGCGCCAACTGGCAGGGCGGCGCGTTCGATCCCGAAACGAAGATGTTCTACATCTTCTCGAACACCGCGCCGACGCCGCTCGGTCTGGTGAAGCCGGATCCGACGAAATCGGATTTCGATTGGGTGCAGGGGCAGGCGCGCGATCCGAATGCGGTGCCGAGCACGGCGGGCGGGAGAGGTGCAGCCGCCGGCGGCGGCGCCGGAGGGCGCGGCGCGTCGGCGCCGTCGGGCCAGCCGCCTTCGAGCGCGCCGGCGATCTCCGCGGCGGGCTCACCGGTCGAAGGCGGCGGACGCGGCGGCGGCGCACCGCGCTCGACATGAACAAGGGGACGCTCGCGTGGCAGATCGCGCACGGCGAGACGCCGGACAACATCAAGAATCATCCGGCGCTCAAGGGGCTCACGATTCCACGCACCGGCCGACAGGGCCGCATCGGCGTACTGGTGACGAAGACGCTCGTCGTCGCCGGCGAAGGCGGCTTCTTCACGGCGCCCAACGGCCAGCGCGGCGCGATGCTGCGCGCGTACGACAAGGCGAGCGGCCGTGAAGTCGGTTCGGTGTACATGCCGGCGCCGCAGACCGGCTCGCCGATGACCTACTCCTACAACGGCAAGCAGTACGTGGTGCTCGCCGTGAGCGGCGCGTCGTTCTCGGGCGAGCTGATCGCATTCAGGCTTCCGTAGAGCGACCCTTTCAGGGTCGCCGTCGAGGCGGGCGTTCTTCGGGGCGCCCGCCTTTTTTTTTCGTACACTCATAAACATGGCGGGTCGCCCGTGCATCGGCGCGCTGATCGCGGCGGCGCTCGTCGCCGGTTGCAGCCGGTCGTCCTCGCCGGCGCAGCCTGCGCCGGTGCCCGCGCCGTCGCCGGCCGCGCCGGTGCGCGTGCTGATGCTGACGGCGACCGCCGGCTTCCGCCACGATTCGATTCCCACGGCGCGCACGGTCGTCGCGGCGCTCGCCGCGCGAGGCGGCGAGTTCACGGTCGCCGCGACGGAGAATCTCGCCGACGTGAGCGCGCGCCACCGACACGCTCTACGAATGGCCCGACTACGGCCGCATCGTCGGCGCCTACTTCAAAGAGCATCCCTGGACGCAGACGGCGACGGTCGTCGTCGAGGACGGCAGCCATCCGGCGACGGCGGGCGTGGAGACGCCGTTCCGGCTGCTCGAGGAGTTCTACACGTTCCAGCGCAACCCGCGCGGCACCGTCCACGTGCTCGAGTCGCTCGACGCGCGGTCGGTCGGCGCCGCCGGCGACTTCCCGCTCGCGTGGACGCAGACGATCGGCCGCGGCCGCTCGTACTACAACGCGCTCGGCCACTTCTCGGAGACCTGGAACGATTCGTGGTTCCAGCGTCAGCTCGCGGCCGCGATCCGCTGGACGGCCGCGCGGTGACGACGAGCAACCGCAGAGACCGCAGAGCGCGCAGAGCTGGGCGTGCGACCGGCCCGCTTCGCGATCTTCGTGTTTCTTGTGTCTTCGTGGTTCCCCCGCACTGCCCGGTCGTGATCTAACGCTCGTCAAACCTCGAGAGGGTCTCCACCGTCAAAGCAGCTGACATGTCGACATCGTGGCGGCTCGTCGTGTGCCTCGCGCTGTGTTCGATTTCGCTCGCTGCCCAGAACCGGACGCCGCCGGCGCGCACGGAGCTCGCGCCCGGCATCTTTCTCTTCACGACGCCGAGCTACGGCGACGTCGGCCTCGACGGCAACTCGATCGCCGTCACGTCGCGCGACGGCGTGCTGGTGTTCGACACCAACGGCACGCCGGCGGCGGCGGCGGCGATCCTCGGCCAAATCCGCGCGCTCACGGATCGGCCCGTGCGCTGGATCGTGAATTCGCACTGGCATTGGGATCACTGGTACGGCACGGAGACCTACGTGGACGCGTTCCCGAACGCCGGCGTCATCGCGCACGAGAAGACGCGCGCGTTGATGATGGGGCCGGCACTCGAGTTCAATCGCCCGGG
>QHWK01000769.1 GCA_003223775.1 Acidobacteriota bacterium | reverse complement strand
ATGGCGCCGTTGTCGAGCGGCAGGGTCAGGTCCATTGCGGAGAACCGATTATACTTTGCACATGCTGAACACCCGGGCGCGGCGCCAGGTTTCGAGGCGGGCGACCGCCCCGTGACCGACGCGACCGAGACGGGCACCGTTCCGGCCAGGACGACCGAGCAATTGACGACGCTCTTCGCGCTCGGCCGCGAAGTCGCGTCGGTCCTCGATCTCGACGAGCTCCTCCAGAAGATCCCGCTGCTCATCGCGCGCCTCACCAAGTTCACCGCGTTCGCGATGTACCTGCTCGACCCGAAGCGCGGCGAGCTGACGATCGCCTACTCGGTCGGCTATCCCGAGGAGGTCGCGCGCACGCACCGGCTGAAGGTCGGCAGCGGCCTCGTCGGCGCGGCGGTCGCCGAGGGACAACCGATTCTCGTCAACGACGTGCACACCGACGCGCGCTACTTCGAGGCGGTCCCCGGCTCGCGGTCGGAGCTCGTCGTGCCGCTGCGCCGGAAAGGACGCGTCATCGGCGCGCTCAACCTGCTCAGCGACACGCCGGGCCAGTTCACCGAGATAGACGAGGCGATGCTGCGGCAGTTCGGGTCGCACGTCGCGATCGCGATCGAGAACGCGCTGCTCGTGGAGCAGGAGCGCGAGTACACGAGCACGCTCGAGACGCTGTCGGAGATCGGCCGCGAGTTCGGCGCGATCCTGAACCTCGACGAGCTGCTCACGCGCATCGCGAACCTCGCGCGCCGCGTGATCGACTACCGCACGTTCGGCATCCTGCTCGTGAACGAGGAGACGAGCGAGCTCGAGATGAAAGTCGCCGTCCGCTACGGGGACAAGGTGAGCGTCCCGCGCGTCAAGCTCGGAAACGGGATCGTCGGCTACGCGGCGCTCCACAGGCAGCCGGTGAACGTCCCCGACGTCGCCGCCGATCCGCGCTACATCAAAGTGGTGGACGATGCGCGGTCGGAGCTGGTGATTCCGCTGCTGCTGAAGGATCGCTGCCTCGGCGTGTTCGATCTCGAGAGCCCGGAGCTCGACGCGTTCACGAAGAGCCACGTCGAGATCCTCACGCTGCTCGCGAGCCAGGCGGCGGTGGCGATCGAGAACGCGCGCCTCTACGAGACGATTCGGGCGAACGAGATCCGCCTCGAGAAGGAGATCCGCTTCGCGCAGCGCGTGCAGACGGCGCTCCTGCCGACCGAGCCGCCCAAGCGGCTGAAGAACGTCGATCTGTACGCGCGCTTCGCGCCGGCGCGCGAGCTCGGCGGCGATCTCTACGACTACCTCGCCCCCGAGCCGAACAGTCTCGTCGTCGCCGTCGGCGATGTCTCGGGGAAGGGCGTGCCGGCCGCGCTCTACAGCGCGTTCGCCGGCGAGCTGATTCGCTCGCGCACCTTCCGCCGCCGCTACGCGCCGGAGCGGTTCGGGCCGGCCGGCGTGCTGGCGTCCACGAACACGATTCTCCATCAGCGCCAGCTCGAGGAGTACTACTGCACGCTGTGCTACGCGGTCTTCGATCTGAAGCGGCGCACGATGACGCTCGCCAACTCCGGGCTGCCGTATCCCATTCGCTGCAGCGGCGCGTCGGTGGCGCAGATCGAGCTCCCAGGCGTGCCGCTCGGATCGTTTGCGGGCTCCACCTACGACGAGCTGTCGTTCGACCTGGCGGCCGGCGACGTGTTCGTGTTCTGCACCGACGGCGTATCCGAGGCCAACGACGCGCTCGGCCGCGAGTTCGGCGCCGAGCGGCTCCTGACGGTCGTCGCCGAGACGCGCGCGCGCGCGGCGCGCGAGATCGTCGACGCGATCTTCGACGCCGTGCAGGATTTCCGCGGCGACACGCCGCCGAACGATGACATGACCGCGGTTGTGCTGAAGATGACCGGATGACGTTTCACGAAGTCCCGAAGAGCCACGAAGCTCACGAAGCTTCTTTGTACGTGTTCGCGGTGATGGGAACGTTCCTGAAGGACGAGGCCGAAGGGGAGCGCGCGATCGAGGAGATGTCGCGCACCGCGTACGAGTATTTCAGCCGGCTCGCGAGCGGCCCGCTCGGCCGTCGCCTGTAGGGCGACCCTTTCAGGGTCGCCGCCCTCAGCAGGGTCGCCGACGGCTCCGTCACCTCTTCACGTGGAGATCTTCCTCGCGCAGGTGCAGCCCGAGCGGCCGCCCGCCGAGGACCGCCACGTCCTGCACGCGGCCCTTCACCCGCACGTGCTCGCCGGTCGCCGGCATCCGCAGGCCGTTGGACAACACCGTCACCTCGCCCGTTCCATCATCCACCTTGTAGAACCGGAACGGCACGAGCGGCAGCCCCCACGAGCTCGTGACGACGCCGTTGATGCTGACGGTGCGATCCTGATAGCGCCCCGGATGGCGCTGCAGGTCGGAGATGTTTGGACTATGCAGCGAGACCGCGCACGCGCTCAGCGTCGCCGCCAGCGCCGCCACGACGAACATGCGGGAAAGTTGAACCATGATGCTGCCCCAGGTCCCGAGTGGGCCGCGCCGAATCGTGGAACTACGACGGAGTGCGGCGATGCCAGCGCCTGCCTGAAGTTACGCACCCCGTTGACCCGACGCGACCCGGTTGCCACCACATCAAATCGCGTGCCCGTAGCGACTGCAGAAAACGGGCCGGAAAATCGGTATCGTCGTGCTGCGGCGTCCTGTGCCGGAGACGCGGCTGACCTCACGGCAGAACGGTCCTGTGGATCACGGCGCCGCCGGATGCGGACACTACGGCGGAGTCAGCCGTTTTCAGGTTGATTTCGGCGGCCTCG
>QHWK01000768.1 GCA_003223775.1 Acidobacteriota bacterium | reverse complement strand
GCTCGGCCCGGTCGATCGCGCAGCGGCGTACACCGATCTCGCCGAGAGCTACTTCAAGGCAGGAAAGCGCGCCGAGGCGAAGAAACAGACGCTCGCGGCGCTCGAGATCGCGCCGAACTACGAGCGCGCCCAGGATCTGCTGCTGAAGATCGTCGGCGGAGGCGACAAGTGATCCGCCGCGCCGCGCCGGCCGTCGTGCTGCTCCTGGCGTTCGTGCTGACGCCGGCGCTGCAGCCGCGCGTCGGCGCGCAGCTGCCCTCGGCCGCCGACGACCGCTTCGCCGGGCTGCAGTGGCGCTTCGTCCGCATCAAGTACCACTTCACGACCGAAGGGACGCACGTCGCGCAGGATTTCTACGGCGAGCCGTGGTACATCGACGCGCCCGCCGCCGAGCAGAACCTCACGCGCCGCGTGAAGACCGCGACGGCGATTCAGGTCGAGGAGCCGATCGTCATGTCGCTCGACGACTCGCGCCTCTTCCAGAACCCGTGGATCTACTTCGTCGAGCCAGGCAACCTGAAGATGCTCGACAGCGACCTGCCGATCCTGCGCGAGTTCCTGCTGCGCGGCGGCTCGGCGTACTTCGACGATTTCCACGGGCCGATCGAATGGGACACGTTCACGCGCGAGATGAAGCGGCTGTTCCCCGACCGCGAGATCGTCGAGGTGCCGAAGGACCACCCGGTCTTCAGCTGCTTCTACAAGATCGACGGCTACCCGCAGGTGGCCGGCCTCGGCTCCTTTCTCGCCGGGCGATCGTGGGAGAAGGGTGGCGTCGTCCCGCACCTGCGCGCGATCCTCGACGACAACGGACGCCCGATGATGTTCATCAACTGGAACACCGACATGGGCGACGGCTGGGAGTGGTCCAACGCCGAGGAGTATCCGGGCTACATCAAGTACACCGCGATGGCCTATCGCATGGGCATCAACGAGATCGTTTACGCCCTCACGCATTAAGGACGCACATGGACTTGTCGGTCGCCACCGTCAGCGCTGAAAAAGTCGCCGAGGGCCGAGGGCGCATTCTTGCCGAGCTGCGCAAGGTCATCGTCGGCCAGGACGAGGTGGTGGAGCAGGTCCTCATCGCGCTCTTCACCGGCGGCCACTGCCTGATCACCGGCGTGCCGGGCCTCGCCAAGACGCTGCTGATCAAGACGCTCGCCGACATCCTCGATCTCGACTTCAAGCGGATCCAGTTCACGCCGGATCTCATGCCGTCGGACATCACCGGCACCGAGATTCTCGACGAGGAGCAGGGCACGCGGCGGCTGCGCTTCGTGAAGGGGCCGATCTTCGCGCAGATCATCCTCGCCGACGAGATCAACCGCACGCCGCCGAAGACGCAGGCGGCGCTGCTCGAGGCGATGCAGGAGTACCACGTCACCGCGGCGGGCCGCACCTATCCGCTCGAGCGTCCGTTCTTCGTGCTCGCGACGCAGAATCCGATCGAGCTCGAGGGCACCTATCCCCTGCCCGAGGCGCAGCTCGATCGCTTCATGTTCAACGTCGTCATCCGCTACCTGAGCGAAGACGATGAGGTGACGGTCGTGACGCAGACGACGGGCGCCGATCGGGAGACGTCGGCGCGGATCCTGAACGGCGCCGACATCCTGCAGTTCCAGGATCTCGTGCGGCAGGTCGTGATCGCCGAGGAGATCGCGCGCTATACGGTGCGGCTCGTCAGCGCGTCGCGCCCCGGCCAGGAGGGGACGCTCGACTTCATCGACAAGTGGGTGAAGTGGGGCGCGGGGCTGCGCGGCTCGCAGGCGATCGTGCGCGGCGCGAAGGCGCGCGCCTTGATGCACGGGCGCTATCACGTGTCGATCAAGGACGTCCAGGCGCTCGCCAAGCCGATCCTGCGCCACCGGATCATGACCAACTTCTACGCCGAATCCGAGCGGATCAACTCGGACACGATCATCGACCGGCTCATCGACGCCGTGCCGCTGCCCAAGAGCGGAATGTAGATGGCGCCCTGGGCCGCGCACGACCGCCCGTTCCTCGATCCGGCGGTCGTCGCGCGGCTGGGCACCCTCGAGCTCAAGGCGCGCACGATCGTCGAGGGCTTTCTCTCCGGTCTGCACCGCAGCCCCTTCAAGGGCTTCAGCGTCGAGTTCGCCGAGTACCGCCAGTACATTCCCGGCGACGATCTCTCGACGATCGACTGGAAGGTCTACGCGCGCAGCGACCGCTACTACATCAAGAAATTCGAGGAGGAGACGAACCTCGACTGCCATCTGCTGCTCGACGTCAGCGGATCGATGGGCTACGGCGCGCACCACGGCATGACGAAGTTCGAGTACGGGGCCGTGCTCGCGGCGTCGCTCGCCTACCTGATGAACCGGCAGCGCGACGCGGTCGGGCTGACGGCCTTCGACGAGAACATCGTCTCGATGCTGCCGGCGAGCGCGCGGCCCGGGCACCTGACGGCGCTCCTCGTCGCGCTCGATCGGCTGCAGACGGCGCGCGCCACCAACGTCTCGAAGCCGCTCCACCAGCTCGCGAACACGCTCACCAAGCGCGGCATCGTCGTGTTGATCTCCGATCTGCTCGACGATCCCGACGAAGTGATCCGCGGGCTGAAGCACTTCCAGTTCCGCGGCATCGACGTGATCGTGTTTCACATTCTCGATCACGACGAGATCGAATTCCCGTTCGAGCGCGCGACCCGCTTCGAGGATCTCGAAACCGAGGACGAGGTGATGGCGGTGCCGACGGTCGTCCGCCACCATTATCTGAAGACGATCGGCGGGTTGATCGATCACTACAAGCGTGAGCTCGGCGCCGCCGGTATCGACTACCACCTGCTCAGCACGTCCGAGCCGCTGGAGCTGGCGCTGATGGCGTATCTCTCGACGCGGGCGCGGGCGCTGTGATCGCCTTCCTGTCGCCGCTGTTCCTGGCCGGGATGGCCGCCGCGGCGATCCCGGTGCTGCTGCA
>QHWK01000767.1 GCA_003223775.1 Acidobacteriota bacterium | reverse complement strand
GCGGATCGATCTCGTGCTGCAGTGGACCGAGGCGACCGACGAGCACGTGCGCTCGTACGTGAACGGCATTCCCACCGGCTCGGGCGGCACGCACGAGAACGGCCTGCGCGCCGGCATCGGCAAGGCGGTCCGCAACTTCATCGAGACGCACCACCTCTCGCCGAAGGGCGTCACGATCACGGCCGAGGACATCCGCGAGGGGCTGACGGGCGTGCTGAGCGCGTTCGTGCAGGAGCCGCAGTTCCAGGGACAGACCAAGGATCGATTGAACAACCCCGAGCTGGTGTCGGCCGTCGACGGCGTCGTGCGGCCGGCGCTCGAGCACTGGCTGAACCACAACATCAGCGTCGCCGAGGCGATCGTCGCGCGCATCATCCTCGCGGCGCGCGCGCGCGAGGCGAGCCGCGCCGCGCAGGCGGAGGTCTCGCGCAAGAGCGCGACGTCGACGCGCCTGAACCTGCCCGGCAAGCTGAGCGACTGCACGAACTCCAGCGCCGAAAGCAGCGAGCTGTTCATCGTCGAGGGCGATTCCGCCGGCGGCTCGGCGAAGCAGGGGCGCGATCGCGCGCGGCAGGCGATCCTGCCGCTGCGCGGCAAGGTGCTGAACACCGAGAGCGCGTCGCTCGCGAAGGTGCTCGAGAACAAGGAGCTGTCGGATCTCGTCACCGCGATCGGCTGCGGCCTCGGCAACAACTTCGACATCACGAAGCTGCGCTACGGCAAGCTGATCATCCTCGCCGACGCCGACTCGGACGGCAATCACATCGCGACGCTGCTGCTCACGTTCATCTACCGCCATCTGCCGAAGCTGATTCAGGACGGCAAGGTGTTCCTCGCGCAGCCGCCGCTCTACCGGATCGACATCGGCAAGGAGACGCACTGGGCGCTCGACGATGCGCACAAGGCTCAGATCCTCAAGCAGCACGGGAAGAACGGCCGCGGCACGCCGGAGATCACGCGCTTCAAAGGCCTCGGCGAGATGATGCCGAAGGTCCTCTGGGAGACGACGCTCAATCCGCGAACGCGGCGGCTGCTGCGCGTCGAGGTGACCGATCAGATCGTCACCGATCGCGTGATCAACGAGCTGATGGGGAAGGACGCGTCGGCGCGCTTCCGCTTCATCATGGAGCGGGCCGACGAAGCGGAGGAGTTGGACGTGTGACGCGTGCGACCAATTCGCCGACGAGCGGACCCGCGAGCCAGATGTACACGACGAAGAAATACGCTGCGACGATGGTGGCGTTCATCGCGGGGCGCGTGAACTCGACGAACGGACGCCACAGCGGGCTGTACTCCGGAACGTAGAGACAGAGCCACTCGTACGCGGGATCGCGGCACGTTGCAAGGCCCGACAGCTCGAACATCACGCCGTCGATCGCCACCCACGACGACACCGTGAGCACCGCGAGCGTCGCGGCGAGCGAGGCGGTGCGCATCCGATCCGGTCGATACAGGCGAATCGCGAGCGCGAGCGATGCCGGGATCGACGCGAACAGAAAAAAACGCGGTCCCCAGAAGAGGCCGCCGTACCACGCCCACCACTTCGAGTAGATCAGGATCAATCCGATGAGAAACGCGATCCAGATCCTCCCGGTGCGCGCCACCATGTCGCCCGCGCCGAGGAACCTGTCTCGAATCGCAAGGACCGACCCCGGCGCGTAGAAGACGACCCCTTTGCCGAACGAAAACAACACCGACAGCAGGCCAAAGAAGATCGGGTAGCTGAACCCGGGGCGGCCCGAGTAGGTGAGGATCGTCGCGTCGCCGTGGTTGCCGGCGTAGCCCGACGCCAACGGCGATCCCCGCCGCAGCCACGACTCGATCATGATGAGGCCGGCGGCGGCGGCGATCGGCATCAGATGCCGCAGCCGCCGCGTCTGCCACGCGTGCCACGCCGCCGCCGGCGCGAGCGCGGCAAGCGTCGCCGGCGTGTTCGCGACGCCGACGCTGGCCGCCGCCCATCCGGCGGCCGGGTGTCCGGCGGCCACGGCGAGCAGGCCCAGGCCGGCGAAGACTGCCGTGAAGACTTCCCCGAAGTACCCCTCCACGTGATACGGAAACATCGACGCGGCGACGATCAACAGCAGGAACGTTCTCGCGATCTTCGGATCGACGCGCCCGCGCATCAGCCGATGCGCGACCGCAAGGCCCGCGATCAGGAGGAGGGTGTTGAACCGCGCGCACCACCATTCGGGCGTCATCCACACGCGGCCGAGAAAGTAGAGCGGCGCGGAGAACAGCGGGCCGATGAGAGAGTACGGAATGGCGGACACGTCGCCCCACTCGATCAGCTCGGCGAGCGCGTAGTAGCGGACGCGGCCGTCGCTCTGAATGTCGTGCGGCAGCACGAAGAACAGGATCGCCGCGCCGATCGCGAGCAGCCAGGCTTCGGCCGACGGCGATCGCGCGTCCGTCCGTGCGCGGAGGGCTGCATCGGCGGCCGATGCAGCCGTAACCACAATCAGCGCCGCGATCCAGACGAGCGCCGCCCACGGGAACGCGCGGCG
>QHWK01000766.1 GCA_003223775.1 Acidobacteriota bacterium | reverse complement strand
CCGCTTCCCGCCCGCGCGTCCGCCGCCCCGCGATTGCAGTCGCGCGCGAAGCCTCACGTTACTATTGACATGTGGGCATGCACACGATTCAACCAGCCAGGCTGAAGCCCGGCGTCAGCCTCGATACGATTCCGGAACCGGCCAGCTCGGCGGCCGAGACGGCAAGCGCGCCGATCATCCGCGGACAGGCGCTCATCTTCTGGGACCTCAAAGTCCTCGGCCGGAAGAAAAAGCTCGACGCGATCGACACCGATCAGATCACGCCGTCGGCCGACTGCGTGTCGGAGAGCCTCGAGACGCTCGACGAGCGATGGAAGGCGGGATCGTTCCGCTACCTGATGCCCGACTTCCGCGCGCGCGTCCATCGCGGCGAGACGTTTCTCGTCGCCGGCGATCGGTTCGCGATCGGATCGTCGCGCGAGATGAGCCCCGCCGGGCTGAAGGCGATCGCCGAGGAGGTCGGCCGGGAGATCGTGATCGTCTGCGGCAGCAACATGGGCGACATCTTCCGGCGCAACGCGCTCAATCTCGGCCTGCAGGTCGTGCAGAGTCCCGACGCCGTGGCCGACGCGCGCGACGGCGACGAGTTCAGCTTCGACCCGGCGTCGCGCCGGCTGACGAACCAGACGCAGGGCAAGACCTACGATCCGGTGCCGCTCAGCCCGAAGGAAGACGAGATCCGGCGCACCGGCGGCATCTTCGCCGCCGGCCGCCGGGAGTTCCGCGCGTCGATCGAGCGCGCGGCGCGGATCGAATGGCCGGATCCCGAGACGGCGCGCCGCCTGACGTCGACCGAGCAGATCGTCTGGGCGCACCGCGTGGACAAGAACGCGGCCGTCGCGCCCGGCGCGACGCTGCGCGTCTACGCCGATCTGCTGCCGGCGTCGGACGGGACGGCGCCGTTCGCGATCCACACCTTCAACCGGATCACCGGCGGGAACACGATCGTTCCGCGGCAGGCCGCGATCGCCAACGATCACTTCGTCTTCACCGGCAAAGACGACGACAACAAGCAGACGGCGATCGGCCGCGAGTTCGCGCGGCTGCACGGCATCGAGAAGCCGTACTACGCGACGCCCGGCGACGGCATCTTCCATTTCTATTTCCCCGAGCAGGGGCTCGTCATGCCGGGCCAGTTCATTCCCGGCGCCGACTCGCACAGCCGCGCGTACGGCGCGTACGGCGCCGTCGGCATGGGCGTCGGCTCGACGACGCTCGGATTCGGATGGTCCACCGGCTACGTTTATTTCACCGCCGCCAAATCGCGGCGCGTCGTCTTCACCGGCCGGCTCCAGTCGTGGGTCGGCGGCAAGGACATCGTCCTCGAGCTGCTGCGCCGGTGGGGCGCGAAGCAGTCGCAGGGGATGTCGGTGGAGCTCGTCGACGCCGCGAAGCAGCTGCCGATCGCGTATCGCAACACGATCGCGAACATGATGGCGGAGGCCGAGGCGCTGAACGGCATCTTCGCGCCCGACGAGATCACCTACGCGTGGTACCGCGCGAAAGGCATCCGCGAGCTGCCCTATCCGGCGCTCGCGCCCGGCGCCGACGCGGTTTACGAGATCGACGAGACGATCGATCTCGGCGGCATCAAGCCGATGATCGCGAAGCCGTTCAGCCCGGGCAACGCGTTTCCGGCCGAGGAGGTCGCGCGCGAGCGCGTCACCTTCGACAAGGCGATGATCGGATCGTGCACCAACGGCAGCTATGACGATTTGCTGACCGCGGCGCTCGTGATTCGCGCCGCGCGCCGGCACGGCGCGTCGAAGACCGCGAAGGAGTTCGTGATCTTCCCGGGATCGGGCGGCGTGTCGCAGCAGATCGAGCGGCCGGACGCGCGGCTCGACGGCGAATCGATCGCGGACGTCTTTCGATCGGTCGGCGGCAAGATCAGACAATCCTGGTGCGGCCCGTGCTTCGGCCAGGGGCCCGACGCGCTGCACGCCGGCGAGCGCG
>QHWK01000765.1 GCA_003223775.1 Acidobacteriota bacterium | reverse complement strand
CGGCAGCGGAAACAGCGCGAGCCGCGGATCGTAGAGCAGCGACGCGTCGCCGGCGATCCGCGCGCGATAGGCGCCCTGCAGGCCGATCGTCGGCGTCGCCGTCGCGCCTGACCGCGCGATCAGATCGATCACGTCTCGATACGCGCGCGCCGCCGCGCTCTGCTTCGGCGTGTAGCCGCGCCGGCTCGCGCCGACGAGATGCTCGATGCCGTCGACGCCGAACGCGACGGCCGGGAACAGCTCGTGTGACGTCACCGGCTTGCCGCGCGCGTGCGCGCGCTCGACGACGATCTTCTGGAAGGCGTCCGGCAGCCGCACGCCGGTCTCGAAGAAATCGACGCCGAGCGCCGACGCGCGATCGAGCTCCGCCTCGAGCTGCATCTCCGACGTCGCCGCGACACCGCCGGGATAGAACGATCGGACGCCGTCGAACGGATCGCCCGCGATGAACAGCCGCGGCCCCGGCCGCCGCCCCGACTCGATCGCTTCGCGCTGTTCGAGGCCCGCGTACGGGTTCACCGCCGGCAGCCGCACCGTCGTGATCCCGTAGGCGAGCCAGATGCGGCCGAAGCGCGATCCGTAGCGCTGATCGAGGTGCGCGTGCATCTCGATGAGGCCGGGGATGACGAACTCGTCGCGCGCATCCACGACGGTGCCAACGTGGAGCTCGTCGCGGTGCGGCTCGATGCTGCGGATGATCCCGCGCTCGACGACGATGTCCGACTCGGGGCGCAGCCCTTCGATGGTCAGGTCGAGCAGATGGCCCGCGTGGACGACGACGCGCGGCGGCGGCACGCTCGGAGCCCAGCGCAGATCGAGCGCGATCGGATCCGGCGGGCCGCCGTCGGCCGGAACGCGCCGCAGGCCGAGCGGCGTCTGATAGACGAGATGCTGCGAGTCGCCCTCCCACCGCGGCGACTCGGGATGATCGGCGGCGATGTCGCGCGGCGGCCCGGTCGCGCCGCCGGCGCCGTTGCGGGAAGAGCAGCGACTCCGACCAGGTGTGCAGATCGATCGCGTAGACGAGCAGTTGGTTCAGCCCTTCGCGAAATCGATTCGAGTACGGAAAGAGCGCGCCGATCGCGATCGACTTGCAGTCGGGCGACCACGACGGCCGTCCGATCTCGTGCGGCGTCGGCGGCTGCGCGTCGGCGGCGGGACAGCGGCCGTTGAAGAGACGCGCCGTGCGAATGCGCGTCCCGTCGGCGACGTAGGCGATCTGCGACGCGTCGGGCGACCACGCGGGCGCCGCGGCGCCGCCGCGCTCGTGCGTCAGCTGCGTGTCGGCGTTCGCGGCGAAATCGTGCACCCAGACGTCCATGCGGCCGCCGCGGTCGCTGACGAACGCGAGCCGCGCGCTGTCGGGCGACCACGCGGGATCGAGGTCGACGGCGGAATCGTTCGTGATCCGCGCCGGCACGCCGCCGAGCGGCATCACCCAGAGATCGCCGAGCGCGGCGAAGGCGATCATCCGCCCGTTCGGCGAGATCGCCGGCGAGACGATCCCCTTGAGCGGCTGCGGATCGGTCGGCTCGAGCGGACGATGCGCGATGATGTAGCTGTCGCGATGCAGCGTCACTCTTGCGGTGAACCCGATCGTCGTCGCGGTGCCGCCGACGATCGACCGGCGTTTGAGGCGGCCGTCGGATGTGTAGAGCAGCTCGCTGCGCGACAGCCACTGCGTGCGGATCGGAAACACGTCTTCGCCGCGCGCCACCGTCGTCACGTCGTCGCGCGGCGAGTGGTACGCGGGTGCGTCGAGCGGGATCGTGTACGCGGGTACGGCGGCCAGCGTGCGATCGCCGAGGACGAGCGCGAGCTGCGAGCCGTCCGGGCTCCACGACGGCGCGCCGCTGCCCGGCGCGCTGCGCACGAGGCGCTCACGGCCGGCGAAGTCGGCCGCGTACGCGCCCGGTACGCGGTTCGGCGAGTCGGCCGCCGAGAGCGGGCGGTCGGTCGAGATGAAGGCGATCTCGCGATCGTCGGGCGACCAGGCGGGCATCGCGCCGTCGCGCGTGCTGCGGCGGCGGAGGTCGCCGGTCGCGAGCGCCAGCTCCCAGATCGCGGACAGGCCGCCGTAGCGATCGGAGGAGAAGGCGACGCGCGATCCGTCGTGCGACCAGGCTGGCTCGCGATCGTCGAACTCGCCCTTGGTGAGCGGCCTGGCGTCGCCGCCGCCGCGAGGCACGACGTAGATGTGCCAGAGCCCGTCGACGCCGTAGCCCTGAAACGCGATCGATTCGCTATCGGGGGACCAGGTCGGCTGCCGCGCCTCGAGCGCGTCGGGCGTCAGGCGGCGCGCCTCGCCGCCGCGCATCGGCAGCAGCCACAGCGCGCCGAGGAGATCGATGGCGATCCAGCGGCGGTCGGGCGACGCGGCCGCCGACAGCGACGTGCCTTCGGTGAGCGTCACCTCCACGTCGCGCGTGGTCGGCGGCTCCTGCGCGCCGAGCGTGAGAAGTCCCAGCGTCGCAGCGATCGCCGCCGCGCCGGCGAGACGACGATCGACGCAGAACCCGCGGAGCACGCAGAGCTACTTTTTCCTCGAGGCTGATGTCTTCGCCGTTCTCGGTTTGGAGGCCGCCGTCGCGCGGGGCCGTGGAGCCACCTTCGCGCGCGCCGCAGCCGCCGAGCGTCTCGAACGAGTTGCGCTGCCGGCTGTTGCTCTTCCCTCTGTGTCCTCTGTTCTTTCCTTTGTGTCCTTGTCGCGCGCAGCCCCCTTGTCGCGCGCAGCGCTCCCCGCGCGCGCCGCCTTGAGCGCCGCGGCGCGCTCGATGATCTGCGCGAGCATGGCGCCCGCGTCTCCGCCTTTGGCGGGCCGATGCGATTGCCAGACGGCGGGCGTGTCCTCGGCGAGGATGTCCTCGAAGTCACCGTCGCTCTTCACGCTGCGCGGCGCGAAGTCGGTGATGTCGAGGTCGCCGGCCCACTCGTCCTTGTGCTTGATGAGCAGCCAGCTGCGATCGCCGCCACCGCGCGCGCCGACGGGCGGGGCCCCCGGCGCGCGGTTTGGGCGCGACGGGGTGCCATATCGTCCGCCGGTGCGCACGAGCACCCACGATCCTTTCAGCTTGTAGCCGTTCAGCGTGAACTTCAGATCGCCTTTCTTGAGCGCCGCGGCCACGTCGGGCACTTCGGGCGTCCACGTGCCGCGATCCCACAGCATCACGATCCCCGCGCCGTAGCCTTCGGGGATCACGCCCTCGAAGTCGCCGTACGCCACCGGATGATCCTCGACGTGCATCGCCAGCCGCTTCGTCTTCGGATCGAGCGACGGCCCCTTGGGCACCGCCCACGAGAGCAGCACGCCGTTGTGCTCGAGACGGAAGTCGTAGTGCAGGTGGCTCGCGAGGTGCTTCTGCACGCAGAAGAAACGCTCCTCGTGCTTCGGCGCGACCTTGCCCTCGGGCTCGGGCGTCTTCTGGAAGTTCCGTTTCCGCTTGTAGTCTTCGAGTGCCATACAAGGAATCTGGAATTCTTAATTCACTCCCCCCATGAGCCGCTTGATCGGCGGCGTCAGCGCGAACATCACCAGGCCGGCGCCGAGGCCGACCGCGGCGATCGCCCCGAACAGTTGCGGCAGAGGCATCGATCCGTAGAGCGACGACAGACGCCCGCCGACGAAGTTGCCGACCGAGATCGCCAGATAGAAGGCGCCCATCATCAGGCCGACGACGCGCTGCGGGGCGAGCTTCGTCGTGGCGCTCAGGCCGACCGGGCTTGCGCGAGCGACGAGGCGGCCACGAGCAGCGCGTAGCCGGCGCCGACGAGCACGAGGCCGATGCCGAATTTCGCCGGGCTCGACGGCTCGCGGCGTCCGAGGCGGATCCAGATCCACGCGAACACCGGCGCGAAGGTGATGATGAACAGCGGCTGCAGCGACTGGAAGTAGCTGCTCGGGAATTCCCAGCCGAAGACGGACGTCCGCGTCGCGCGATCGCCGAAGAGGTTCAGCGTCGATCCCGCCTGCTCGAACTCCGACCAGAAGATCGTCGCCGCGACGAACAGTACGCCGATCGCGTACAGACGCCGGCGCTCGGTCGGCGTCCAGTCCGCGCCGAAGAACAGCCAGCCGAAGAAGACGACCACGATCAGCAGCAGCGCGTAGCCGGCAGCGTCGGCGATCTGCTTGGCCGTGATCGGCAGCGCACCGGTGTACATCCCCAGGGCGAGCCCGACGAACACGACGAGCGCGACGGCGCCGCCGGCGCGCGCGCGCGACCGCACGCGCTCCGCCTCCGCCGCCGACTTCGCCGGCACCGGGCGCAGGCCGGCGTCGCCGAGGTACTTGCCGCCGAGGACGTACTGCACGAGGCCGAACACCATCCCGACGCCTGCGGCCGCGAAGCCGATGTGCCAGTTCACTTTCTGCCCGAGATAGCCGCACACGAGCGGGGCGATGAAGGCGCCGAGGTTGATCCCCATGTAGTAGATCGAGAAGCCGGCGTCGCGCCGCGCGTCGCGCTCGCCGTAGAGCGCGCCGACGATCACCGCGGCGTTGCCCTTCACGAAGCCGGTGCCGACGACGATCAGCGTCAGGCCGATGTAGAAGGTCGTCAGCGACGGGAAGGCCATGCTGAAGTGGCCGGCGGCGATGATGATGCCGCCGTAGAGCACCGCGCGGCGCTGCCCGATCAGGCGATCGGCAATCCAGCCGCCGGGCAGCGTGGTCATGTAGACCATCGACGTGTAGAGGCCGTAGACCGCGCCGGCAACGCCGGTCTCGAAGCCGAGCCCCCCGGCCGCGATCGGCGCCGTCATGAAGAGAATCAGCAGGGCCCGCATGCCGTAGTAGCTGAAGCGCTCCCACATCTCGGTGAAGAACAGCGTGGACAGGCCGCGCGGGTGGCCGAAAAAGGCGTCGTCGTACGGGCGTGCGGCGACGGCGGGAACAGCCATGATGGTCCGAAGAATACAATGAATGCTGGCGATGGGCAGCGCGCTTCTGATCAGCACCTACGAGATGGGCCGGCAGCCGTTCGGCCTCGCGTCGGCGGCCGCGTGGCTGCGCGCGGGCGGGTGGCGCGTCGAGGCGATCGACGCCTCGAAGGAGAAGTTGATCGACGAGCGCCTCCGGGCCGCCGATCTCATCGGCTTTCATCTGCCGATGCACACCGCGACGCGCCTCGCCGGACCGATCGTCGCGGCGGCGCGCCGCGTCAACCCGCACGCGCGCATCGCGGCGTTCGGGCTCTACGCGCCGCTCAACGAGGGATGGCTCCGCTCGCTCGGCGTCGACGCGGTCTTCGGCGGCGAGTTCGAGGAAGAGTTGACCGGGTGGGCGAACGACGCGATCGTTGTAGGGCGACCCTTTCAGGGTCGCCGCGGCGAGACTGAAAGCCTTGCCCCACATGCAGCCGCGCTGCCGCGGATACATTTTCTCGTTCCGGATCGCAGCACGCTGCCGCCGCTGACGAAGTACGCGTCGCTGCAGATGCCGGACGGGACGCGGCGGACGGTC
>QHWK01000655.1 GCA_003223775.1 Acidobacteriota bacterium | reverse complement strand
CGCCCAGACGACGAGCGGCTCCTCGACGTCGCGCGACAGATCGTCGTAGTCGGGGCGCACCCAGTCGTTCGGCGCGCGCGCCGCGCCGGACACGAACTGCAGGGCGGTCTTCATCTGCTGCGCGGGATCGCTGTAGAAGCTCTGATCGGTCCGCAGCGCGATCACACAGACCACGACGGCCGACAGCGCTGCCGCGATCGTCGCGCGGTCCGAGCGAGTCCTCACGCGGCGGCCAGCCTCGCGTACAACCGCTCGTAGGCAGAGACGACAGCCTCGTCGCTGAAGCGGCGCATCGCTTCGTCGCGCACCGCCGCGCGGTCGATCGTCGTCAGCCGCGGCACGAGCGCGGCCATCTCGTCGACCGTGTCGCAGAGAAAACCGGTGCGCCCGTGATCGATCCCTTCGGGGAGGCCGCCGCGTCGAAACGCGATGAGCGGCGTGCCGCACAGCATCGCCTCGGGCAGCACGACGGGGAACGGCTCCTCCCATTCGATTGGCATCAGCATCGCCGCCGCCCCGCCGAGCAGCGCGCGCTTCCCGGCATCGTCGACCGGGCCGACGTAGCGGACGAGATCGCCGTCGATGCGCGGCGCGAGCTCGCGCTCGAAGTACGCCTGCTCGTGCGCGAGCGGCGAGATCGTCCCGGCGATGACGAGACGCCGCCGCAGCCGTTCGGCGACCGCGATCGCGTGGTGCACGCCCTTGCAGCGATCGAGACGGCCGAGGAACACGAGCGGCGCGGTGGACGGCTCGGTCGCCGCGACGAACGGATACCGCCGGGCGACCGCGCAGTTGTAAATCACCGACCAGTCGCCGCCGCCCGGCTCGCCCGTGCGGCGAATCGCGGCGCTCACGGCCGTGTAATGGAGACGCCGGGCGCCGAGGCGCGCGGCCAGCCGCATGTTCCCCGGGGTGACCGGACGCATGTAGGTCTGCACCTTCGGCACGTCGCGCGGGAGGATCGACGAGAGATACGCGAGGCGGCCGAAGTTATGGATCACGTCGAAGCGATGCGCGCCGCTCATGAATCGCGCCGTCAGCGTCAGCATGTTGCGCGCGTTGCTCCAGCGCGTCCACTCGCCTTCGCGGCCGAACGCCACCACGCGGCCGCGCACCTTCGAGCCGGGCGCCGCCCACAGCGTGACATCGTGGCCGCTTGCCGCAAGGCCGTCAGCGACGTCGGCGACGACGCGCTCGATGCCGCCGTAGTGATCCGGGGGGACCCGGATGTACGGATCCATGACGAGCAGCACTCTCACGCGAGGGCCTCGCCGACGAGCCGGTAGAGAACGCCGCGCTCGGAGGCATGCTCCCAGTTCCAGCGCCGCACCGCCGCCTGCCACGCCGTCCGCTTCGCGCACTCGAGCGCGGCGGCGTCGCCGGCCCACGCGCGGAACGCGCCGGCGAGCGCATCGATATCGCGCGGATCGACGAGCATCGCGCCGCGGCCGAGATCGCGGCCGAGCGCGCGCTGCCCCGGCGTGTCCGCCATCAGCACCGGAACGCCGGCGAGGATGTAGGTGAGCGCCTTGTTCGTGATGCACAGCTCGCGGTTGAGCGGCACGCCGTGATCGAGCGCGAGGCCCACGTCGTGCCCGCGCGCGCAGTCCACCATCGCGTCGGGCGGCGCAGGGCTGCGATGCACGACGACGACGCGCGGCGCCTGCGCACGCGCGGCGCCCCGCAGCAGATCGAGGAATCCGTCGTGCGGCCGTCCGAGCAGCGTCAGCTCCGCCGCGATGTCCGCGCGGCCGAGCGCGGAAATCGCCTGCTCGAGGCCGCGACCCGGACCGATCGTCTGGCTGAACCAGTAGACGCGGAGCGGCGAGGCTGCCTCGCGCATGAACTCGGGCGCGCGGCGCGGCAGCGGAAATGTGTTGTGAATGACCGCGGGCGCCACTCCGTACTTCGCCTCGTACGCGGCCGCGATCTGCTCGCTCGACGTCGTGGCGAACGCCGCCCCGGCGAGGACCGTGCGCTCGATGCGCTCAGCGAGTGCGTCGACCAGCGGCGCGTCGGGGCCGCTCGTCTCGGCGCTGTGCAAGTCCTCGAGATCGACGGCGTACGGCGTGCGCGATCGGCGTCCGGCTTCGGCAATCGCCGCGAGCGCGCCCGTCGTGCCGCCGTAGATCAGATCGGCGGGCGTCTCGAGAATCGCGCGGACGAGCGCGCCGTGGACGCGGGCGAATGCGCGCGTCGCGATCGCCGGCGGCACGCGGCCGACGGCCGCCGCGCGCACGAGCACGCGCGAGGCTCGATGTTCGACGCCCGTGCGCCAGTAGCACGACCCGCGCTCGCCGCGGCAGTAGTTGACGATCGTCAGCGGCCAGCCGCGCCGCGATCGTACGTCGAGGTCGGCGGCCGCCGCCCACAGTTCGTGGCGCGTGGCGACAACGTGCACCGCGTATCCGGCCTCGGCGAGCGCATCGGCCGCCTTGAGCATGCGCGGACACGTCGAGAGATGGCCCGACGTGACGACGGTCACGCGCCGGCGGGCGGCGTCAGCGCGCAAGCGCGGCCGCCTCCGTGAGGCGCGTGTAGAGCGCCTCGAGATCGACGATCGTCCTGCCGATCGCGTGATGCGCCGCGACGTGCGCCGCGCTGGACGGCTGCCTCGACACGAACGCCTCGGCGACGGCGGCGCCGAGCGCGTCGACGTCGTGCTCGGCGCACAAGCGCACGCCGGCGCCTTCGGGTGCGACGTTCGGGATGTCGGCGTGGCGCGTCGTCACGATGGGCGTGCCGACGGCCTGCGCCTCGAGGAGAATCGTCGGCGCGCCGCCCTCCGAGTCGCCATCCACGGCCGTCGCGCTCGGATGGACGAGCACCGAGGCACGCGCGAGCAGATCGAGCACGTCGGCGTGCGGCTTCGATCCGACGAAGTCCACGGCGGCGGCGCAGCCGAGGCGCCCGGCGAGCGCGCGCGCCGCCGCTTCGTCCGGCCCCTCGCCGACAATCGTCATGCGCGCCTCGGGCACGCGCGCCCGCGCGCGATCGAAGGCCGCGATAGCGTCGAGGAGACCTTTCTTCTCGATGAACCGCGCGACGAAGAGCGCCGTGGGCGCGCGCGACGGCGTCCACCGCGGATACCGCGACACGTCGATCGAGATCGGATGGATCGCGGTCCGCTCCGGTGGCGCCCCGGCCGCGATCACTTTCTTTCGCATCTCCGGCCCTTCGGCCAGAAAGCGGTCGCCCGCCGCGAACAGCCGCGCGTAGGCCGGCTTCCATCGCGGGAGGAACGGCAGCACGGCGGCGTCCACGCCGTAGAGGCTCGTCACGAGCGGGATGCCGGCGGCACGCACGTCGTCGACGATCGCGCAGCCGGCGGGACCGAAGTGCGCGTGGACGACGTCGGGCCGCACGGCCGCGAGCACCGCTTCGACGTCACGCCGCCACAGCGATCTGCCGGTCGCGAACCCCACGGACGCGTCGACCCACCAGTCGACGGTGCGCTTCGAGAGCGGCTTCGCGTGCACGTGAACACGGGGAAACGGGAACTCGTCGGCAAACAGGCGCGCCTGACACAGCACCGACGCCTCGTACGCGCGATGGCCGGTGACGAGCGTGTAGATGAACGTCTCGCTGCGGGGCAAAAAACGCTCGACGACGTGCAGGACGCGCGGCGTCATGCGTCCAGCGGCGCCACCGCGACGGGGCGGTTCGTGCGATACGACTCGACGCCGGCAAGACACGCGAGGACCGTGCGAGAGGCTTCGTCGATCGTGCAGAGCGGCGGCCGGCGATCGCGAATCGCGCCGACAAAATCCTCGATCGCGCTGACGCACGCGAGCGAATGCTCGTAGAGCCGCACCGGATAGTGCGCCGCGCCGTACTCCGCGTCGGGCCGCCGCGCGAGCAGACGCAGGGCCTCGGACGCGCGCGCGAGCGCGTAGGCCGGCGCGTTCGCGCGAAACTGCCGCCAGCGGCTCTGGCCGCCCGTCTTGCCGGCGCCCTTCAGCAGCGGCCGCTGGAAAATCATCGGGCGATGCAGGACTTCGCCGAGCCGTCCGTCGCGTCGGTACAGCAGATTGCCGCGCACGACCGCGTCGGCGCCGGCGACGCGCACGGTGTGATCCTGCGGCCCGGGCTCGCCGAAGGCGACGAGCACCTTGCCGATCGCGCCCGAGGTGAAGCGCAGGGTCGCGACATTCAGATCCGACTCGGGATACGCGGGAAACGCGCGGTGGCCCGACGAGGCGAACACCTCGACGATCTCCTCGCCCGCAAACCAGC
>QHWK01000654.1 GCA_003223775.1 Acidobacteriota bacterium | reverse complement strand
CATTCATTCCCATCCATCCAGACGCCAGTCGTTTGACGCGTCGGTTTCTGCGGGCGCCGTCAGCCTGAGAGCGCGCTCCGTAGGAGCACCAGCGGTGACGGTTCGCCGCGAACAGAACCCTGCCCGAACCGCTTGCCAGAATCGGTCGTTGGATGATTCATTGAGTTCATCGCTCGTTGCACGGATCTGTCCGCGCCCCGTGGACGCACACGTGATCGCGGCTCGCTCCGTCCTTGACCACCGAACGCCCGATTGTCTCGTGTGCGTCCGGACAAAGTCTGCCTCTGGCGCGTCTTTCGGCGCAGCCGCTTCGTCTGCCAGATGCGCCGTTTCCCAAGCGACTCACATAACTCGCTCCACGAGAACGAGTTCGACGGTGCGCGCGGGCGAACAGCGGTCGGAAGTCGTTCTTCGGCAGTAGCCTTGCGATATAGGCATCACCGACCTTGGTCAGTCCAACACGTCTGTTCGCGTGAAGGTCCGTTGAAAACGATTCTTGTGGCATCCACGATGTTCGCCGCTGCGTATGGCAGTCGCATGCTGCCGATGACGGCGGCGGTGCACGTCGGTGTGCGCAGCGAAGCGATCATGACTGCTGCCGTCCTGCTCGTCGCCGCGTCGGTGATGCGTCTGACGTTCACTGCCGAGCGCATGCGATAGTTTCGCGGTGCCCTCAGCCGCGCTCTCGACAGCCGCCGATATCCGCAGGCTGTCGACACTCCCTGTTGCGCATCGCGGAAGCTCTATTCAGGCGCGTATGTCGTAGACGCGCCGTCGGGCAGAGGAACTGGTCACTGTGGTTGATTCACTCTTCGCGCGCATTCGGATCTGCAAGGTGCCACCGACGGAATCTCTTGAAGGCTGGGATCTGCGTCCGTTTGACTTTCGTCAAGGACAAGTGTGGGACGTTGATCGCCGTCTGGCTGACATCCTCATCGCGTGGGGATACGCGCAAGCAGCGCAGCATGACGGCGACCAGACACAACCGGCTAATATATCGAGGTCCAGGCGGTGGACGTGAGAACATGCCGCCGGATCGGACCGACCGGACCGGGAACGCGGCACGCAGCCGAATGCGGAAGTGGCGATTCATGAATCGTAGACGCTCGACCCGTCGTCACCAGCGCCGCGTGCCTGCGCGAAGCAGATCGGTGATCGCACCATCGGCGTCTGCGATGACCGCCTCGTGTGAATCGCACACGCGCGCATAGAGCGGTTCGCCGTTCAATGTGATGCGCACCTCGTAGAAGCCGCAGTCGTCTTCGTTCTGCACGAGGGCGATGTCACACACCACCATCGCACGCTGACCGGGACGCTGTAGCGACCACACGGGGCGTGACGAGGACCGTTCGGAGACCCATTGATCATGTGAGTCATATCCCCGCCTTCGCCGCAGCGGACGGGCATGTTATTCACACCAAAGGTCGCGCGAACCTCAGCCATTGTTCGTCGTGCAAAGCGAGCCCTCGCCTGCTACACTGCGCGCCGGTATCATGCCCCGGCGTCGTCAGAGTCTCACAAAATCCGTTCGGGATCGGGCTTCAGAGAAACCGCGTTCAGCCAAGGACATGGCTGCACGTGTCACCGCGTTGGAAGACATGTGCGCCAGCATGAAATGCACGCTCGACGTGCAGTTCAAGCGCATCGCCGCCATCCAAGCCCATCTCGATCATGTCACCGCGAAGGTCAGCGGACGGTAAATGTCGATTCCGCGATACTCGCTGAAATCTCCCAGCTGTCAACAACGTGGCAACGCCCGCGCTTCGGCACGCTGATCGGCGCGAACGGAGCCGACCGCTCGTCCTCTTCATCGAGGACAATCTCACGCAACTCGACCTCTACTCGATGCTGATCGAGGACGAACTGAGCGTGGTGAAGGCGTCGCGCGGCGAAACCGGGTACGACCTCGCTGTGAGCGAACAGCCGGACGTGATTGTGCTCGATCTGCTGTTGCCAGATGCCGACGGATTGGCGGTGCGCGAGCGACTGCGGACTAACCCAGCGACAGTCTCGATCCCCGTGATCGTGTTGACCGGTGACGACGCGGCATATGCGCGCGCCGAACACGTGCGGTCGCAGTTCAGCGATGTGCTGTCGAAGCCGTGTCCCGCTGACCGGTTGCTCTCGGCGATCCGTAAGGCGGCACTCGGAACAGATGCTCCGTAGCGTGCGTGGACATTGGCACGCACTTGAGTATCTCGCAAGATGCGCCATCCGCGGTGAAACGGTTCAAGCACTGTCCGCGGTGCGGTTCGGTCAAGACCAGCAGATCGCGAGTCCGCTGGTTCGAGAAGTGGCGCGCGATGATGAGTCGGCGACGACCCCATCGCTGCTTCGACGGCCATCGTCGGTTTTGGAGTAAACCAACGGACACGGTCAGGCGCTCCGATCCGTCGGATTGATCACGAGCCGATGTCCCGACGCGCGCCTAAATCACCCACCCGTGCGGACCGTTCCACCCTTCGACGTGAAGCGCCCGCTGGACTTGCTCCTGCCGGTCCGCGAGTGCGCCGCTATCGGTAAACATCTCGACGCGTTCCGATCCAT
>QHWK01000653.1 GCA_003223775.1 Acidobacteriota bacterium | reverse complement strand
CCTGGCGAACGCGCAGTGGCTCGCCGACCAGATGCGCCGCGCGCGCGGCTGGCGGATCCTCGCGCCCGTGCCGCTGCAGACGCTGTGCGTGCGCCACGAGCCGCCGGGTGTGGAGGGCGACGCGCTCGATCGGCACACGCTCGCGTGGGTCGATCGCGTCAATCGATCGGGCGCCGCGTACCTCACGCCCGCGACGCTCGACGGACGCTGGATGGCGCGCGTGTCTATCGGCGCGGATGCGACAGAGCGGTCGCACGTCGATGCGCTGTGGGAGACGCTGCAGCGGGAGACTGCAGCGATGATCGCCGCGCCGCGCGGCGCAATCGGGCGATCGTGATCGACTGGCTGCTCCTCGTCCTGCCCGGCTGCGTCTGGGGTGCGTCGTTTCTCTTCATCGCCGAAGGGCTCGAGTCGGTCGGACCGAACGGCGTCACGTTCCTCCGGATCCTGATCGGGTTTCTCACGCTGTCGGCGATGCCGGCGGCGCGGCGGCCGATACGCCGCGCCGATCGCTGGAAGACGGCGGGCCTCGGCGTCCTGTGGCTCGCGTTTCCGCTCAGCATGTTTCCGTTCGCCGAGCAGCACGTGTCGTCGGCGCTCACCGGCATGCTGAACGGCGCGACGGCGCTGTTTGCGGCCGCCGTCGCGAGCCTGCTCGCGCGGCGCCTGCCGGCGCGCGGCGTGCTCGTCGGCCTCGCGGTCGGCTTCACGGGCGCGGTGCTGATCGCGTGGCCCGGCGTCGCGGCGCCGGATCCGGGCGACGGCCAGGCGTTCGGCGTGCTGCTGATCGTGTTTGCGCTCACGTCGTACGGCTTCGCGTACAACGTCGCCGGACCGCTGCAGCAGCGCAACGGCGCGCTGCCGGTGATCTGGCGCGCGCTCGGCGCGTCGGTGCTGCTGACGGCGCCGCTCGGCATCCCCGCCGTCCTGCACGCGCATTGGACGTTGTGGCCGGTGCTGTCGCTGCTCACGCTCGGCGCGTTCGGCACGGCGATCGCGAACGTGCTCGCCGCCATGGGCGCGGGCCGCATGGGCGCGACGACGGCGTCGGCGACGACGTTTCTGATCCCGGTGGTGGCGCTCGTGGTCGGTGTCGCCGTGCGGCACGAACAGGTAGCGGCGCTGTCGATCGCCGGCGCCGCGATCTGCCTGACCGGCGCCTGGCTGATCCGCCGCGCGCGCGCGGCCGAGACCGTCGTCGCCGTCGACCAGATCGCGTCCAGGTAGGATCCAGGATCGGATCCTGGATCGGATCCAGGATCAGATCCTGGATCGGATCCAGGATCGGATCCAGGATCAGAGCGGCGGGCTGGCGGGGGAGCTCACCGGACCGGCGGTGGTTGACCGGTGGTCTGCTGGTAGATCGACTGGATCGTCGCGAAGGTATCCGCCTCCGCAGCGGTCTTGTCCGACCGATAGCGCTTCACGCGCGCGAAGCGCAGCGCGAGCCGTCCGGGATACTGCGAGCTCTCCTGGATCTCGTTGAACGCGATCTCGGCGACGACCTCCGGCCGCACGTAGACGGTGTACGCGTCGCGTCCGATCTCGAGCTCGAGGAATTTCTTCGTCTGCCACTCCAGCATCTCGTCGGTGAGCCCCTTGAACGTCTTGCCGAGCATGACGAATCCGCCGCGCTCGGCGTCGCGCGCGCCGAGATGCAGGTTGCTCAGCCACCCGTGGCGCCGGCCGCTGCCCCACTCGACCGCCAGGATCACGAGATCGAGCGTGCGCGCCTGCTTCACCTTCAGCCATGCCTGCCCGCGGCGGCCCGCGGCGTAGACGCCGTCGAGCGCCTTCGCCATCACCCCCTCATGGCCGGTCGCGAGCGCGCGCGCGGCGAAGGCCGCCGCCTGCGCCGCGTTCGACGTCGCAATCCGCGGCACGCGGTTCGCCGCGACGACCTGAGACTCGACGATCGCGACGCGCCGCGCGAGCGGCTCGTCGACGAGCGCATCGCCGTCGACATACAGCGCGTCGAAGAACATCGGCGTGATCGGCAGCTCGCCCTGCAGCGCGGCGACGTCGAGCTTGCGCCCGAACCGGCGCATCGTCACCTGAAACGCGTGCGGCGAGCCGTCGGGACGCAGCGCAATCGCTTCCCCGTCGAGGACGATCGCGTGCGCCGGCAGCGCGCGCGCGATCGTGACGACCTCGGGCACCGCGTGCGTCACCTCGCGCAGCGTCCGCGAGTACACCTTCACCTCGTCGCCGACCTTGTGCACCTGGATGCGCGCGCCATCGAGCTTGTACTCGAGCGACGCCTCGCCGAGCGCCGCGAGCGCATCGTCCACGTCGGCCGCCGAATCGGCGAGCATCGGCTGCACCGGCTGAAACGGCCGCAGGATGAATTGCGCGAGGCCGCTCGCGCCGCCGCCGAGCGCGGCGACCGCGACCGGCGCGAGATCGCCGGCGAGCATCGCGGCGCGCCGCACCTGCGCGAGCGGCACGCCCGATGCGCGCGCCACCGCGTCGGCGAGCACCCCCTCGAGCGCGCCCTGCCGCAGCTCTCCGAACAGCAGCCGCACGAGGAAGTCCTGCTCGTCGCGCGTCGCGCGTTCCAGCAGCTGCCGGAGCAGCTCGGCGCGTGACGCCGACGATCCCGCGCCCGACGCCGCCGCGACGCGATCGAACGCGCGATCGACGTCGCCGATCTCGAGCGACGGCGCGTCAGCCGGCGGCACATCGCGCAGCGCCGACAACGCCGCGCCGCCGATGCCGATGCGCCCCTGCCGCATCTCGCCGCTCAGAAACGGAATGACGATGGTGAGCTCGTCGCGCGGGA
>QHWK01000652.1 GCA_003223775.1 Acidobacteriota bacterium | reverse complement strand
GAGCAGCTCAGATCGCGTAAGAGCGTGGGGCATGATGATGAGGGCAGGCCGCAGACTTCATTATAGTTAACACCGCACCATGCGCATGGCCGCCATCGACATCGGCACCAACTCCATCCACATGATCGTGGTGCAGGTGCGTCCGGATCTCTCCTTCGAGGTCATCGATCGGGAGAAGGAAATGGTCCGGCTCGGCGCCGGCGGTCTCGACGGTCGAGCGCTCACGCCCGAGGCGATGCACGCCGCGCTCCAGGTGCTGTCCAAATTCAGGCGATTGGCCGAATCCCATAAGGTTGAAGAAGTTATCGCCGTCGCGACGAGCGCCACGCGCGAGGCCGAGAACGGCGGTGAGTTCCTGCACGCCGTCACGCAGGAGACGGGAATCCGGCCGCGTGTCATCTCCGGCACCGAAGAGGCCCGGCTCATCCACATCGCGGCCGTGTACGGCGTCTCGGTGCAAGGCGACGTCGCCGTCGTCATCGACATCGGCGGCGGCAGCGTCGAGGTCTCGCGCGGCGCAGGGCCGGCGGTCGAGCAAGGGAAGAGCTTCAAGCTCGGCGTCATCCGCCTGACCGAGCGCTTCGTGAAGAGCGATCCCCTCGAGCCGCGCGACGAGCGTCGTCTCGTGCGGCACATCGACGGCGAGATCGGCAAGTATCTCGCTCAGATCGCGCGCGTCGGCTTCGACCGCGTCATCGGCACGTCGGGGACCATCATGAGCCTCGGCGCCGTCGCGTCGGCCGCCGACGGCCTGCCGCCGAGCGCCGGGCTGCGCAACCGCCGCTTCGCCGCGAAGCAGATTCGCCGAGTGCGGAAAGAGGTCGTCGCGCTCGACATCGAGCGGCGGCTGCGCCTGCCGGGCCTCGAGCCGCGGCGCGCCGACCTCGCCGTCGCCGGCGCGATTCTCCTCGACGAGCTTCTTCGCCGCCTCGGCGCCGCCGAGATCACGCTGTGCGATCTCTCGCTGCGCGAGGGGCTCGTCCTCGATTACATCTCGCGCCACCGGAAGGAAATCGCGCAGGCCGATCGCTATCCGGACGTCCGCCGCCGCAGCGTGTTCGAGCTCGCCGAGCGGTGCAACTACTGGCCGGAGCATTCGCAGCACGTCGCGCGCCTGGCGGTGGCGCTCTTCGATCAGACGCGCGCGATCCACGGGCTCACCGATCGCGAGCGCGAGTGGCTCGAGTACGCGGCGATCCTGCACGACGTCGGCGTGCACATCAGCTACGAGGGGCATCACAAGCACTCGTACTACTTGATCAAGAACGGCGATCTGCGCGGCTTCGAGCCGGACGAAATCGAGACGATCGGCCTCGTCGCGCGGTATCACCGCCAGGCGACGCCGAAGCGGAAGCACGACGGCTTCGGCGGCCTGCGCCGGCGCACGCGGCGCACCGTGCGCACGCTCGCGGCGATCCTGCGGCTGGCCGAGAGCCTCGATCGCAGCCACACGCAGGCGATCACGAACCTCGAGCTCCACGACCGCGGCGACGACGATCTGCTGCAGCTGCGGACGTCGGGCGACGCGGAGCTGGAGCTGTGGGCCGCCGCGCGGCACTCGGCACCCTTCGAACGTCTCACCGGCAAGCCGGTTCGCCTGGAGGTCGGACGCGCGCCGGTGGACGCCGCTTCGGACGCGCCACCGACCGCCGCCGACGCATATGCTGAACAATCTCACGCAACCGCACGACTACCCGGGCAAGCTGTTCGTCGTCGAAGGGATCGACGGGTCCGGCAAGACCACGCAGCTCGGGCTGCTGGCGAAGTGGTTGAGCGCCGAGGGCCATCGCGTGTTCGTCACCGAATGGAACTCGTCCGCCCTCGTCAAGGCGGCGACGAAAGCGGGCAAGAAGAAAAACGCGCTGACCCCGATGACGTTCAGCCTGCTGCACGCCACTGATTTCGCCGACCGCCTGCTCTACAAGATCATTCCACCGCTCAAAGCCGGGATGATCGTGCTCGCCGATCGCTACGCCTATACGGCATTCGCGCGCGACGCGACGCGCGGCGTCGATCGCCAGTGGGTGCGGGAGCTCTACAGCTTCGCCGTGCGCCCCGACCTCGCGCTCTACTTCCGCGTGCCGATCGACACGTCGGTGGATCGCCTCCTGGCGCGGCGGGTGAAGTTGAAGTTCTACGAATCGGGGATGGATCTGGGCTGGAGCACGAATCCGGTCGAGAGCTTCAGAATGTTCCAAGGCAAGGTGCTCGACGAGTATGATCAGCTGGTGACCGAATTCGGGCTCGAAGTCATCGACGCCGCCGGGAGCATCACCGATCAGCAGCGCGTCGTCCGCAACGTCATCGCGCAGCACGTGCAGATCACGCGGATGGAATTGAGCGATGACGAGCCCATCTGACGCGCAGCCGCCGGCGGCGCCCGCCGAGAACGGCGGCGGCGCGAACGGCGACGGGCTCGCCGGCCGCTATTACGGCCGCAGCATCCCGTATCTGCCGCTCGAGGGCTACCCCGGCAAGCTGATCGCCATCGAAGGGACCGACGGCGTCGGCCGCAGCACGCAGATTCAGCTGCTGCGCCAGTGGCTCGAGGTGCGCGGCTACGGCGTCATCGACTCACCTTCGTGCTGCTCTACGCGACCGATTTCGCCGATCGTCTCGAAAAGGAAATCATCCCGGCGCTCAAGGCCGGCTTCGTCGTCCTGTCCGACCGCTACATCTTCACCGCGCTCGCGCGCGCCGGCGTGCGCGGCGTCGACCGCCTGTGGCTGCGAAACCTGTACGGCTTCGCCATCGCGCCGCACATGGTCTTCTACCTGAACGTGGACGTGAAGACGCTGATCGGTCGTGTCCTCGCGTCGCGCGGCATGGACTTCTGGGAATCGGGGATGGACCTGAAGCACGGCGACGACATCTACGACAGCTTCCGCGCGTACCAGAACAAGCTGCTGCGCGAGTACAGCTCGATGGCCGACGAGTTCCACTTCCGCGTCGTGGACGCGCGCCGTCCGGTGGACCGGATCCAGGACGAGCTCAGAAAGAACGTCGCCGCCTTCCTCGAACCGGCCGAGCGGCCGGCCGATCGATCCGCGGAGGGCCTCGTATTCCAGCGGTAATGCCGTTGCTGCTCCGTGTACGCCCGCGAAATTTAACGCTCCCGAAACGCCGGCGCGGCCGAGGTTCGCTATCGTGAAGTGGTGATGGCCACGATGGCTCCGCCTCGCGTGCCGCCGCCGCTCGCCGCCGCGCCTTCGCAGCAGACCGCGGCGAAGATCGACGTCGCCGCGCTCAACTTCTACTACGGCATGCGCCGCGCGCTCGACGGGATCACGCTCACGATCCGGTCGAACGAGGTGACGGCGCTCATCGGCCCGTCGGGGTGCGGCAAATCGACGTTCCTCCGCACGCTCAACCGCATGAACGACATCGTGCCCGCCGCGCGCGTCGAGGGCGCGGTGACGATCGACGGCGACGACATCTACGACAGCTTCCGCGCGTACCAGAACAAGCTGCTGCGCGAGTACAGCTCGATGGCCGACGAGTTCCACTTCCGCGTCGTGGACGCGCGCCGTCCGGTGGACCGGATCCAGGACGAGCTCAGAAAGAACGTCGCCGCCTTCCTCGAACCGGCCGAGCGGCCGGCCGATCGATCCGCGGAGGGCCTCGTATTCCAGCGGTAATGCCGTTGCTGCTCCGTGTACGCCCGCGAAATTTAACGCTCCCGAAACGCCGGCGCGGCCGAGGTTCGCTATCGTGAAGTGGTGATGGCCACGATGGCTCCGCCTCGCGTGCCGCCGCCGCTCGCCGCCGCGCCTTCGCAGCAGACCGCGGCGAAGATCGACGTCGCCGCGCTCAACTTCTACTACGGCATGCGCCGCGCGCTCGACGGGATCACGCTCACGATCCGGTCGAACGAGGTGACGGCGCTCATCGGCCCGTCGGGGTGCGGCAAATCGACGTTCCTCCGCACGCTCAACCGCATGAACGACATCGTGCCCGCCGCGCGCGTCGAGGGCGCGGTGACGATCGACGGCCGCGACATCTACGCGTCGTCGGTGGACGTGGTCGACCTGCGCCGCCGCGTCGGCATGGTGTTCCAGAAGTCGAACCCGTTTCCGAAATCGATCTTCGACAACGTCGCTTATGGGCTGCGCATCAACCGGCTCGTGGGATCGCGCGAGGAGCTCGGCGGCCGCGTCGAGGTGAGCCTCAAGTCGGCCGCGCTGTGGGACGAGGTGAAGGACCGGCTGCACACCTCCGCGCTCGCGCTCTCGGGCGGCCAGCAGCAGCGTCTCTGCATCGCACGCGCGCTGGCGGTCGAGCCCGAGATCCTGCTGATGGACGAACCGGCGTCGGCGCTCGATCCGATCGCGACGCAGCGCATCGAGGAGTTGATCTATCAGCTGAAGGCGCGCTACACGATCGTCATCGTGACGCACAACATGCAGCAGGCGGCGCGCGTCTCGGACGTGACGGCATTCTTCTGGCTCGGACGGCTGGTCGAAGCGGGGCGCACCGATCGCATCTTCACCGCGCCGCAGGAGAAGCTCACGGAAGACTACGTCACCGGCAGGTTCGGCTGATGGCGACCGCGGAGAACCGGGCGCGGCACTTCCAGGACGAGCTCGAGCAGCTGAAGGCGCGGCTGCTGGAGATGGGCGGGCTCGCGGAGGAGCAGGTGCGCCTGGCGGTGAAGGGCCTCGTGCAGCGCGATCGGGACCTCGTCGCGCAGGTGCTCACGGGCGACGATCCGCTGAACGCGCTCCACATCGAGGTGGACAGCCGCTGCTTCACGCTGCTCGCGCTGCACCAGCCGATGCGCCGGTGAAGAAGCTGATCGACATCCCGCGGATGGCCACGATCGCGCAGATCATGGTGCGCGACGCGCTCGACGCGTTCGTGCGCCGCGACACCACGCTCGCGCAGAACGTGCTCAACCAGGACGACGGCCTCGACGCGCTCAAGACGCAGATCTTCCGCGAGCTCCTCACCTACATGCTCGCCGATCCGTCGACGATCGAGCCGGCGCTCGATCTGATCCTCGTGTCGCGCCACCTGGAGCGCATCGGCGATCACGCGACCAACGTCGCCGAAGACGTGATCTTCATGGTCTCCGCCCGCGACGTGCGCCACCACGCCGGCGATCGAAGTTGAAGAGCCTCCGCGCTACTCACACCGCAGCGCGACGATCGGATCGACGCGTGTGGCGCGCCGCGCGGGCAAGTACGACGCGAGCAGCGAGACGACCGCGAAGCCGAGCGACACGGTGACGAGCGCCGACGGATCCAGCGGCGCAACGCCGAACAGCATCCCCGACAGATAGCGCGCGCTCGCGGCGGCGCCGGCGATGCCGAGCGCCATGCCGGCTGCCGTCATCTTCACGCTCTGGCCGAGCACGAGCCGCATCACCTCGATCCGGCGCGCGCCGAGCGCCATCCGCACGCCGAGCTCCTGCGTGCGGCGCGCGACGCCGTACGACAGCACGCCGTAGAGGCCGAGCGACGCGAGCAGCAACGTGAGCGCGCCGAATCCGAACGCGAGCCAGGCGACGACGCGCTCGCGCGCGAGATCGCGCGCCAGCCGCGCCGACATCGGCGCCACGCCGCCGAGCAGCAGGTTCGGCTCCGCGCGACCGATCGCGTCGCGGATGGCCGCCACGGCCGGCGCCGCATCCCCGGCGACGCGCGCATCGAGGTTCGTCAGCGACGTCTGCAGGTACGGCGCTTTCTGATCGAGCGGAAAGTAGACCATCGGCGCCGGCGGATCGTGCAGCGTCTGCGTGTGCGCGTCGCGCGCGACGCCGACGATCTCCACGTCCGGCTGCGACGTGCCGAGGCGGCGTCCGATGGGGCTGCGTCCCGCGAAGTACCGCCGCGCGATCGTCTCGTTCACGATCGCGACGCGCACGCTGCGCGCGGTGTCGGCGTCGGTGAACTCCCGGCCGGCGACGAGCGGAATCCCCACGCTCGCGAAGTAGCGCGGGCTCACCCAGTTCTCGTTCAGCGACGGCTGGTTCTCGATTCCCTCGATTCGAAACCCACTGGACGAGGAACAGCCGGCGATGAGGCCGCACCGGGAAACGGCCACCGACGACACGCCCGGCACGACGCGCACCGCCTCGATCAGCCGCCGGCCCAGGGCCGGCATGTCGCCGGCCTGATAGCCGCTGACGATCGGCT
>QHWK01000651.1 GCA_003223775.1 Acidobacteriota bacterium | reverse complement strand
CCGACCGGGCTGTCCACCCACTGATGCACGATCGCCTGCCCCGCGCCGACGACGCGCGCGATCGCCTTGTCCCAGTCGTTGCCCACGCCGTAGACGAGCGACCCGGCGCGCGTGGTCGTCAGCGAGACCGACGGCGCGCTCGCCGTCGCGCCGGCGGCGACGCCGGCGCCGACGCCGCCCGCGCTGCGGAAGGCGACGACGGTCAGCGACTGATCGAAGCCGTCGGTCGTCTGCGCTGACGCGACCGTCGCGTTCGCGAGCGCCGACGCCGCGGTCGCCGTCCAGATCTCCGCCGTTCCGAGCCGCGTGTTCGCGCGCTGCCGCATCGTCCACGTCAGCCCGGCGCCGGACACGGTGAGCGTCTGCGATCCGCTCGACGGTCCGTCCGAGGCCGCGAATGCGACCAGCAGATCGCCGGGCGCCGTGGTCGTGATTGCGGGCGTGACGATCGTTCCTCGGCCGTCGACGAACACCGTCGCGTCGACGACTGCGGACGGCGACGGCGGACCCGACGAGACGACGAGCGCCACGGCCGTCCCGCTCGCCACCTGCGCGCCGCCGATCGGGTTCTGACTGATGACGGTGCCCGCGGGCACGGTCGTACTGGACGACGTCGTCACCGTGCCGACGACAAGGCCGGCGCCGGTGATCGTCGAGGTCGCCGCCGCCTGTGTCGCGTTGACGACGTTCGGCACCGTCACGAGCACCGAACCCGACGACACGACGAGCGCGACAGCGCTGCCTTTCGCGACCTGCACGCCTGCGATCGGGTTCTGGCTGATCACCGATCCGGCGGGCACGGTCGTGCTCGTCGCGGTGGTCACCGCGCCGACCGCGAGGCCCGCGCCTGTGATAGCCGTCGTCGCCGCCGCCTGCGTCGCGTTGACGACGTTCGGCACGACGACCGTCGCCGGCGCCGCGGCGCCGGAGATATTGACGAACGCCGCCACCGACGGCACGCCGCTGCCGTTGACGATGAACAGCATGTAGTAGCCGGGCGGCGCGTAGTTGCCGCTCGGCGGCGCCGTCACGCTGATGCCGTCGGCGACGACCTGGAACGGCAGCGTCTGGAACGCCTGGTTCTGGTTGAACGCATGCGTCACCGAGCCGGTCGCGATCAACGCGACCGACGCGATGCTCGCGTTGTCGGGCGTCGAGACGGTGAACGGCGCGCCGTACGCGATCGACGCCGGCACCGACGTGATCGACGGCCGTGGGCCCTTGAAGAGATACGGCGGCGAAAAAATCTCGGCGGTCGCGTGATCGGTGACGCCCGCGTCGGATCCGCCGCCGGCGACGAGCACGCGCGCGTCGGGCAGCAGCTGCGCGGTCGAGTGATACAACCGCGGCGTCACCATGCTCGCCATCGTCGTCCACGCGCCGATGGCGGGTGACCAGAGCTCGGCCGGCCGCACGGCGTTCGCGTCGACGAAGGCCGACTTGTCCGTCCCGCCGCCGGTCACCAGCGTCGTCCCGTCGGGCAGCATCGTCAGATTGAGAAACGAGCGCGGGAACGCCATCGATCCGGTCGGCTGCCACGTCGCGCCCGGCTGATTCATGTCGAGCGTGAACGCCGTGGAGGAGGAGACGCCGGAGTTGCCGCTGTCGGCCGCGCTGCCGGCCTTCATGAATTTGCCCGGCGAGAACTGGACGGCGGATCCACCGTCGATGACCCGATTGTCGATCGTCGTCCACGTGTTCGCGGCCAGATCGAGCACCTGCGTTCGCGACGCGACTTCCGAGTTGCCGACCTGAATCAGGCGTCCGTCGGGCAGCACGAACATGAACGGATAGAGCGGGATCGATTTCGCCGCGGCCGTGCGGGACGTCCAGGTGTCGGTGGCCGGATCGTAGATCTCGGGGGTTGTGACGATGTCGGTGAGCGAGTTGCGCGCGCCCGACAGCGCGATGATGCGGCCGTCGGGCAGCCGCGTCGCCGTCGGATACCATCGACGATTCGCCATCGGCCGCCCGCGAATCCACGACTGCGTCGAGGGATCGAAGATGTCGACCTCGGTGAGGCCGAGCCCTGCGCCCGATCGATCCCAGCCGCCGATCGAAACCAGTCGGCCGTCGGGCAGGAACGCGTGGCCGGAGCAGAGAAGGTCGGCCCACGGGTTCGGCAGCGCGTTGAACGCGCCGGTTGCGGGATCGAACACGGTGGCCTGAGATCCGGTTTGCCACGTCAGCACGCGGCCGGTATTCAGCAGGTGCGAGTGCACGCCGACGGCGGGCCAGTTGATCACCGCAGACCATTGGCCGACGACAGCCGGGTCCGCGGCCGTTGATACGCTGACCGATCGACCCACGGCCGCTGCGGCCAGCAGTACCAGAACACCAACCCCGCGTCTCATGCGCATCTCCGCTCCCGGGTTCCCACCGAACGACGTCTGAGTCTGAAGAGCTGCGGGTGGGTGTGAGTCAATGCCACGTTCGCGGTACGGCGGCGATTCACGCAGACCTCTCGTGAATCGCGCGCGCCGCGCGAGATCAACCTCGTCACATGGCGATGCCGTCTTGTGCAAAGAAGCCGCCGGGCGCGACGAAAGATCTCACGCGGCGATTTCGCGCGCGAATCGGGCGGCGCGAAGTGGACGCGGCGGTCACAGTTCGTGGATGAGAAGACAAAATCCGCCGCCGGGAGCTTACGAGGGGACTTGTCGCCGAAACTCCGCGCGCGATTTCCAGATCTGGAAGAGCGGCGGGTAGACGACCAATTCGAGCAGGAACGACGTGACGATCCCGCCGAGGAGCGGCGCCGCGATTCGCTTCATCACGTCGGCGCCGGCGCCCGTCGATAGCATGATCGGCACCAGGCCGGCCGCC
>QHWK01000650.1 GCA_003223775.1 Acidobacteriota bacterium | reverse complement strand
ATCGCAAGGTGCGCGAGCGCACCGCGGAGCTCGCCGGCGCCACGCGCGCGGCCGAGGAAGCCAACGCCGCCAAGAGCGAGTTCCTCGCGAACATGAGCCACGAGATCCGCACGCCGCTCAACGGCATCATCGGCATGACGGAGCTCGCGCTCGACACGCCGCTCTCGGCCGAGCAGCGCGAGTATCTGACGATGGTGAAGAGCTCCGCCGATGCGCTGCTCGGCATCCTCAACGACATCCTCGATTTCTCGAAAATCGAGATGCGCAAGCTGGAGCTCGAGTCGATTCCCTTCTCGGTCCGCGATCATCTCGCGGAGCTGCTCAAGCCGCTCGCGCTGCGCGCCGAGCAGAAGGATCTCGAGGTGATCAGCCACGTCCTGCCGGACGTGCCGAACGCCGCCGTCGGCGATCCCGGCCGGCTGCGGCAGGTGCTGGTCAACCTCGTGGGGAACGCGATCAAGTTCACCGAGCGCGGGCAGATCCTCGTGCAGGTGGAAACCTCGTCGACGACGGCCGGCCAGACCGTGCTCCACTATTTCGTCAGCGACAGCGGCATCGGCATTCCCGCCGAGAAGCAGCGCGCGATCTTCGAGCCGTTCAAGCAGGCCGACGGCTCGACGACGCGGCGTTTCGGCGGCACGGGACTCGGGCTGACGATCTCGTCGACGCTCGTCGAGCTGATGGGCGGACGCATCTGGGTCGAGAGCGCGCCGCACGAGGGCAGCACATTCCACTTCACCGTGGCGCTCGGCGTCACCGACGCGACGCCGGAGCCGCCGGTTGTCGACCTCACCGATCTGCCGGTGCTCGTCGTGGACGACAACGAGGTGAACCGGCGCGTGCTCCACGATCTGCTCGTGCGGTGGAAGATGCGTCCGACGATGGCCGAGAGCGGCGCCGCCGCGCTGCAGGCGCTCGACGCCGCACGCGCGCAGGGGCGGCCGTTCGCGCTCGTGGTGCTCGACGCCCACATGCCCGGCATGGACGGCTTCGAGGTGGCGCGCCGCATCCGGAGCGACGCGCGGCTGGGCGGCGCGACGATCATGATGCTCAGCTCCTCGGGTCAGTTCGACGAGGGCAACAAGGCGCGCGAGATCGGCATCGCGACGCACCTCACCAAGCCGGTCGATCAGCGCGAGCTCCTCGCGGCGATCGGGCGCGCGCTCACGCGCGAGACGGGCCGCCGCGCCGCGGTGCCGTCGTCAATGCTGCCGGCGGAGCTGCCCGCGCGGCGCCTCGACGTCCTGCTCGCCGAAGACAACATCGTCAACCAGCGCCTCGCCGCGAGCCTGCTCGAGCGCCGCGGCCACGCCGTGACGATTGCCGCAAACGGGCGCGAAGCGATCGCCGCGGTGAGGGCGCACGCGTTCGACGTCGTGCTGATGGACGTCCAGATGCCGGAGATGGGCGGCTTCGAGGCGACCGGCGCGATTCGCGCGCTCGGCGGCGACGCGGCGCGCGTGCCGATCGTCGCGATGACGGCGCACGCGATGAAAGGCGATCGCGAGCGCTGCCTCGCCGCCGGCATGAACGAGTACCTCACCAAGCCGCTCGACCCGCGGCAGCTGTGCCTCGTCGTCGAGCAGATCGCCGAGGGGCGCCGGCCGGCGGGCGACGAACCACGCGCCGGCCGGCCCGCGGTGCCCGACGTCTCCACGCAGGTGCTCGCCCGCGTCGGCGGCGACCGCCAGCTGCTCGCCGAGATCAGCCGACTGTTCGTCGACGATGCGCCGCGGCATCTCGATCGGATCCGCCGCGCGCTCGACGCGCGCGACGGCGAGGCGCTGCGCCGCGCGGCCCACGGGCTGAAAGGCGCGGCGGCGAACTTCGACGCCGACGGCGTGGTGAACGCCGCGCGCACGCTCGAAGAGATCGGCCGCACCGGCGACTTCGACCATTCCGACGCCGCATGGCGCACGCTCGCGATCGAAAGCGATCAGCTGATCAGCATGCTCCGCGCGGTCAGCGCCTGACCCGCCGACGACGTACAACGCCGTTCACGATCGCGTGCGCTCTACGGCCGTCCTGAAGGGCTGCCTCACCGTGATGCGCGGCAGCCCTGAAGGGCTGCGCTACCGTGAACTGTGTGCGCCGCGCACATACCGCTGAGTACGACCTGTACGCTGCTCGTCCGTATTCCGAGGCACGACTCCTGCAGTTCTTCTCAGGACAATCTGGGAGGCAACGAATGTGGAACAAGGATGAAGTGCGCGGGAAGGTCGATCAGGCGAAGGGCAGCGTCAAGGAGTCCGTCGGAAAGGCGAGGAACGACGAGGACCTCCGCAATGAGGGCGAAGCGGATCGGATCGCCGGCAACATCGAGGAAGGGTTCGGCAAAGGCCGCCGCAAGGTCGGCGAGGCCATCAAGGATCTCGGCGACAAACTCGGCAAATAACGAGGAGGACTGCACGTGATGAAACGCACCGCGACCGCACTCTGTTTCGCCGCCGCGTTCGGGTTCGCGACGCTCGGCGCGCAGACGACCACGACGCCGCAGCGCACGACGAACGAAAAGTCCACGCATGACGTGACGATCACCGGCTGTCTCGCGAAAGACGCGAGCGGCAGCTTCGTGCTGAACAACGCGCACGTGGACACCGACATGTCGAGCAGCACGACCGGCGCTGGCGCCACGACGACGGCCGGAACGACGGGCGCGACGACGACCGGCTCGCCGACGAGCACCAATCCGAGCGGCTCGAACATGAGCAACACGCCGGCGATGGGACGGCACGTCGTCCACGGCGTCGGCCGCGGGCGCGGGCACGACGGCCGTCACGGCCCCTCCGACGACGACCACGGCGGGCGCCGCCGGCACGACGGGGACGACCGGCACGCTCGAAGAAGAGCAGCGTTACAAGAAGGATCGGGATCGCGGAACCATGGAGCATCCGCACCTCGACGTTCAATCGGTGAAGATGATCTCGACCAGCTGTTCGTAGAGCACGTCCGACCAACGGATGGGGTGGCGTCTTCCACCCCATCGCTTTTCGCGCGCCTCAAAAGTGGAAGTTGCACGGCCCTAGTCCCGCGTCCGCCGCATCGCTGCTAGCAAACCCGGCCGGTATCCACCTGAAGCGGATCTGGACACCCGGGCACGCCATTTGTAAAGTCAGTCCTGAGCCAGGATATGGCTGAGCGCCTCGTACAAGGTCAGTTCACTCGTGCCGGTAAAGGGCCGGGCAGCGATGCCGTCCCGCAAACCCGCAACGAGCTGCAGGTATGGGTGCACGAGCACTTGAAGCTGCCGGCGCCGATCGAGACGGCGCTGCTCGCCGCGATCGATGCGGTGTTCACACGGCACGAGCGCCTGTGGCAGGAGTCGAAGCAGGAGGCGATTCAGGCGCTGTCGGCGGGATTCGCCGACAAGATGGCGCGCGTGCAGACCGAGCTCTCCGCGAAGGATGCCACCGTCAACAGCATCTCGCGCTACTTCGAGGCGCTCGTCGCCGATCTCACCGACAAGTCGCACCGCGATCCGAAGACGAAGCTGATGAACTTCGGCCGCTTCACCGAGCAGCTCGAGTCGTTTCTCGCGCTCGAGCAGCGCGGCCGCTGGTGCGCGGTCGGCCTCGTCGACATCACCGGCTTCAAGTGGTACAACGACGCGCTCGGCCATGCGGTCGGCGATCGAATCATCGAGCGCGTGGCGATGCTGCTGCGCGAGCAGGTGCGCAGCGACGACCTGCTGGCGCAGGAGCGCGGCGCGCACTTCGCGCAGGATCGCGGGCCGCGATCGAAGGATCTCCACGCGCGCTTCGGCGGCGACGAATTCTGCTTCCTCATCCCCGACCTCGCCGAGTGCCACGAAGCGCACTCGATCGGCGAACGATTTCGCGAAGCGGTCGAGCGCTACGACTGGACGCAGGAAGACGTGCGCCTCGCGGTGCAGCCGGTGCGCGTCGACGTCGGAGTCGTGTGTCTGTGGCTCGGGCGCGTGGCCGAGCGCCGCTTCGTCGCGCGGCGCCTCGCCGCGGATCTGATTCAGCGCGCCGACAAGCTGATGTACGAAGCGAAGGGCGAGCGATCGAGCCACATTCATCTCGTGCGCGCGCAGCTCGCCGAAGGCGAGGTCATCGACATGCTCGACGAAGACGCCCCCGCGGTGGAAGACCCCCAGGGTTAGTGCTACAGTTACAGGATCTCCCTGTGGTGGGCGTAGTTCAGTGGCAGAACGCCTGACTGTGGCTCAGGAGGTCGCGGGTTCGATACCCGTCGCCCACCCCATCCTCCTCACTGCGCGATCGACAGCTGATCGACGACGCGCGTGACGCCCGCGGTCTCGCGCGCGAGGCGGATCGCCCGATCGTGCTCGGCCACCGATCGCACCGTGCCGCTGACGGTTACCGTCGTTCCGTTGGTCGTCACGTCGATCGATCGCGCCTTCACGTCGTCGTCCAGCACCATCTTCGCCTTGATCTTCGACGTCAGCGCCGCCTCCGCCGCCGTCTCTTTGACCTTCTCGGCGGCGACGGCGACTTTTTCGCCGACCGCGGCGCCGCGCTCGCGGGCGGCGTTC
>QHWK01000649.1 GCA_003223775.1 Acidobacteriota bacterium | reverse complement strand
TGCGGCGGCCGATCTGAAACCCGTCGACCACATCGCTCAGCTCGGCTGTCCAGTCTTGGTCATCGGCGGCACCGCCGATAGACACACCACGGTCGATGACACTCAGGTCTTGTTCACGGCTGCCCGCGAGCCGCGAGAGCTCTGGCTCATTCAAGGTGCCGCCCACGTCGATTTTCTCGATTTCGCTGTGGACGCTTACCCGGAACCCTACTCCTGCGGAAGAATGTCCAGTGAGCGAAAGACATTGGTCCGCCAAGATTGACAATCGTCAGGCAGCGACCTCGAGGAATGTCCCGCGAATGATCTCGACGTGTGCGCGGACAGGCCAAGGCGCGGGACAGCGAAGTACGGAATCACGAACCCTTCGAGCGACGCAAATAGCAGGAGTCAAGAACGTGGCGGTTGCAATCCGGCTGAACGAATGGATCGAGACGAGCGTCATCCGCGCCGTGCCGCCTCGATTCTGGCGATGTCGATCTTCTTCATCGTCATCATCGCGTCCATCGCGCGCTTGGCGGCGGCGGTGTCGGGATCGTTCATCGCCGCGGTCAACGCGCGGGGCACGATCTGCCAGCTCAATCCGAACTTGTCCTTGCACCAGCCGCACATGCTTTCCTGGCCGCCGCCACCGACGATCGCATTCCAGTAGCGGTCGGTTTCCACCTGCGTGTCGGTGAACACCTGGAACGAGATCGCCTCGTCGAAGGTGAATTCAGGGCCACCGTTCAGCCCGACGAAATGCTGACCCAGCACGGTGAACTCCACGGTCAGCACGTCGCCGGCCTTGCCGTTTGGATAGTCGCGAGGCGCTGTATGCACCGCGGTGACCCGGCTGTCCGGGAACGTCGCGGCATAGAACTTCGCGGCCTCCTGGGCGTTCTTGTTGAACCACAAGCAGGGCGCGATGTTGATCTTGTCGGACATAGTCCTCATCCCTCCTCGTGCGGATCAGGGCTGGAGATCCAGCTCGTCTTCGTCTCGCGCCCGAGCGCACCGAATTGTGTCATACCTCTTGATGTCGTGGATCGCTGCTTGCTCTCTGCAATCTGTTCGACCATCCATCGAAGGAGAGAAGACATGCTCAGCGATAAGGATGCGGTCGCGACTGTTGCGGTCAAGAATCTCGAAATCGCGAAGAAGTTCTACGAGGGTACGCTCGGTCTGACCAAGGTCATGGAGAACGATGAAGTGCTCGCTTTCAAGACCGGAAAGTCAACGCTTTTCGTCTACCGTTCACAGTACGCCGGGACCAACAAGGCGACGGCCGTGACGTTCGTCGCCGAAGAGGTCGACGATCTCGTGCGGACCTTGAAGGGCCGAGGCGTTACCTTCGAGCATTACGACCTGCCGAACTTGACCCGGCAAGGCGATCTTCACGTGGCCGGACCGATGAAAACCGCATGGTTCAAGGACCCGGACGGCAATATTTTCAGCCTGGTCACGCCTCCGAACACAGCGGCGAGACAAACTGTCGGCGCCGCAGCTCGGTCGACGACCTAGCATAACGGTTCGCGACGTTTGTTGCGCGGCCGCGTGTACGCGCCGCGGATTGCCTGGATCGCTGTACAAACGCCATCCGCAGCCAACCCAGCAACGATAATCGGTCGGACATGCGCTGCTGTCGTCTTCACTGGCTCACCGAGGAGAAAACACAATGCAGAAACGCACGTTGGGCAGGAGCGGCCTCGAAGTGTCGGCGCTCGGCTTCGGGTGCATGGGGATCAGCTTCGGCTACGGTCCGGCCAGTAACCGTGAAGACGGACTCGCGATCATTCGAGCGGCATTTGACGGTGGCGTGACCTTCTTCGATACGGCCGAAGCGTACGGACCATTCACGAACGAAGAGCTCGTCGGCGAGGCGCTCGGGCCCGTCCGCAATCAGGTGGTGATTGCGACCAAGTTCGGGTTCAAGTTCGAGAACGGCAAACAGGCGGGCCTCGACAGCCGCCCGTCGCACATCCGCGAAGTGGCTGACGCATCGCTCGCGCGTCTCAAAACCGAACGAATCGATCTCTTCTATCAGCATCGCGTCGACCCGAATGTGCCGATCGAGGATGTCGCGGGTGCGGTGAAGGACCTGATTCGCGAAGGCAAGGTCAAGCACTTCGGGTTGTCCGAAGCAGGCGTGCAAACGATCCGTCGCGCCCACGCCGTGCAGCCGGTTGTGGCTCTCCAGAGTGAATACTCCCTCTGGTGGCGAGAGCCGGAGCAAGCGATTCTGCCCACGCTCGAGGAACTGGGTATCGGCTTCGTGCCATTCAGCCCTCTGGGCAAGGGCTTTCTCACCGGCAAGATCGACGACAAGACCACGTTCGATCCGACCGAC
>QHWK01000648.1 GCA_003223775.1 Acidobacteriota bacterium | reverse complement strand
GTATCTCGCGGCGGCGGATCGATCGATCGCCTTCGCGTCGGAGGCGCAGGCGCTCATCGGGGCCGGCCTCGCGGATGCGACGGTCGATCCGGCCGGCGTGCTCGCGTTCCTCGCGTGGGGCAGCGTGCCGCCGCCGCTCACGTGGGCGGGCGGCGTCGAGAACCTTGCGCCGGGCACGTGGCTGCGGTGGTCGAGCGACGGCGGCCGCGTGCAGCGCGCGTTCGCGGACGTCGCCGCGGCGTACGCCGCGCCGCCCTCGCGCGGACGCGAGGCCGATCTGCGGGCGCGCGTCGGCGCCGCGGTGCGAGACAGCGTCGTCGCGCACCTGGTCGCTGACGTGCCCGTCGGGATCTTTCTCTCGGGCGGCATCGACTCGTCGGCGATCCTGTCGGCGGCCGCCGACGCCGGCGCGGCCGGCCTCAACACCTACACCGTGCGCTTCGACGATCGATCGTCGGAGCACGAGTACGCGCAGGTCGTCGCGTCGGCGTTCGGCGCGACGCACCACGAGCTGCGGCTCGACGCGTCGCGCATCGCCGCGGATCTTCCGCGCATCCTCGAGCGGTTCGATCAGCCGACGATCGACGCGGTGAACACCTACTACGTCTCGCAGGCGGTCGCCGCGACCGGCGTCAAGGCCGTGCTCTCCGGCATCGGCGGCGACGAGATGTTCGGCGGCTACTCGTCGTTCAAGCGGCTGCCGTCGGCGGTGCGGTTGAAGCGCGCGGCCGGCGTGACGGCGCCCGCCGTCGGCGCCGCCCTTGCCGCGGTGCTGCCCGAGCGGCTGACGGAACGCTGGCGGCAGTTCATCGAATCGAACGGCCACGTCGCCGCGGCGTATCGCACGCAGCGCGGCCTCTTCATGCCCGCCGAGCTCGAGCGCCTCGCGGGCCCGGCGCTGCGGGACCGCTGGTCGACTGCCGCCGAACGGCTCGCCGCCGCCGAGGACGCGATCTTCCACGGCGCCGCGTCGACGCTCGAAGGCGACGTCGCGCGGCTCGAGACGCGGATGTATCTCGGCGCGCAGCTGCTGCGCGACGCCGACGCGATGTCGATGGCGCACAGCCTCGAGGTCCGCACGCCGTTCGTCGATCACACGCTGCTGGCCGCCGTGTGGCCGGATCTCGGCGGGCACCCGGCGCTGCTGCGCAACAAACGGCTGCTGCACGAAACGCTCGCGCGGCCGCTGCCGCGCGAGGCGGTCGACCGTCCCAAGCAGGGCTTCACGCTGCCGTTCGCGCGCTGGATCGGCGGCGAGCTCGAGCCGTTCGTGCGCGCCGGCATGGCGTCGCTCGCCGACGACGGCTGGATCGAGCGGCGATTCCCGGACACCGTGTGGTCGGCGTGGCGGCGCGGCGCCGCGCATTGGAGCCGGCCGTGGGCGCTCGGCATCCTGGGCCAGTGGCTGCAGCGGACGCGGACGGCCACCCTCGCACGATGAACCGCCTGCTGTCGCGCATTCGCCGGGCCGCCGGCGCCACCAGGCGGCGCCTCGCGCCGTCGCCCGAAGTGGCGGCGTGGCGGCGTGCGTGCCGGCTCGCGGAGAGGACGCCGCGATACACGCACGGCGAGATCGAGCTCGGGCCCTACACGCTGCAGTATTCCGATCTGCTCACGCTCTGCCCGCAGTGGGACGACATCTTCGTCCGCCGGTCGCTCGCGTTCACGACGCCGGCGCAGGCGCCGCGGATTCTCGACTGCGGCGCAAATCTCGGGCTCGCCTCGCTGTTCTTCAAACGCGCGTATCCCGCCGCGAAGATCACCGCGTTCGAGGCCGATCCGGCGATCGCTCGGATGCTCGCGGCGAATCTCCGCCGCAACGGCGCCGCCGACGTCGAGGTCGTCGCCGCCGCGGCGTGGATCGCGGACGGTGACGTGGCGTTTTGCGGCGACGGCGCCGACAGCGGCGCGATCGCTGACCATGCGCGCCCGGCGTCGCGGCCCGCCGAGCGCGTACCGGCAATCCGCCTCGTCGATCGGCTCGCACGCGAGCGGATCTATCTGCTCAAGCTCGGCATCGAAGGCGCCGAAGCGGCGGTTCTCGCCGATTGCGAGCCGGCGCTCGGCAATGTCGCCGCGATCCTCCTCGAGGTGCACGAGTTCGATCCCGATCGCCGTCAGGCGCCGGCGGTTCTTCAGCTGCTCGAGCGCTGCGGCTTCGCGTACGCCGTGACGCACGTGACGCCGCTGCCGTGGCTGCCGGAGGCGACTGGCGCCGCGGCGCACTTTCCAGGTCGATCGAGCGTATGGGTGGAAGCGGTGAGCGCGTGGCGGAGGTCGCGATCGTGAGCGACCGCCCGACGCTCGTCTACGTCCTCCCCGACAAGATCGGCGGCGTCTTCAGCATCGTCGCGAATCTGCTCGAGTATCGACGGTCCGACGAATTCGACTATCGCGCGGTGCTGACGCGAAACCGGCGCGACGATGCCGCGCGCTCGAACGTGCGCCTCGCCGCCGACAGCCAGACGACGGTCACCTACACGCTGCCGGACGAGAACATGTACGCCGTCGTCCGGCGTCTCGCCAGGGGGATCGGCGGCGGACCGGGCGTCCTCGTCTGCAACGACTTCGCCGAGCTGCTGATGGCCAGCCTCCTCGATCCGGAGAAGACCGTCGTGCAGATTCTCCACGGGCCGCGATTCGATCTTCTGGCTGCCGTACGGCATTCCGGTCGGAGACGTTCGCTGCGAGCCCGTCGCGCGGACGAGCGCGCCGCTCCGGCTCATTTTCGTCGGACGCCTCGACGAGGCGAAGGGCGTGCTGCTGCTGCCCGCCATCGATCGGCTGCTGGGCGAGGCGGGCGTGCCCGTCACGTGGACGATCGTCGGCGCCGGTCCCGCCGGCGGCGCGCTCCACGACACGTGGCGCGACGCGTCGGGCGTGCGCTGGATCGAGCACGCCACCTCCGCCGACGTCCGCCTGCTGTGCGCGGAGCACGACGTCTTCGTCCTGCCGACGCGCGCCGAGGGCTTGTCGGTGGCGACGATGGAGGCGATGAGCGCCGGCGCGGTGCCGGTCGTGAGCGATCTGCCGAGCATGGTGGAGCTCGTCGACGGCGATTGTTCCGGCCTTCGCGTCCGCACGGGCGACGCGCACGCGTTCGCGGCCGCGATCGAAACGCTCGCGCGCGATCGCGATCGGCTGACGGCCATGAGCGCGGCGGCGCGCCGGCTCGTCGTCGAGCGCTACGACATCCGATCGCGCGCCGCCGGCTACCAGGATCTCTTCGCGCGGTGGCGCGATCTGTATCGGCCGCGTCCCGCCGTGCCGCCGCGCGCGTACGGCAGCCGCCTCGATCGGCCGTGGATTCCGAACGCGGTCGTGCGCCTCGTGCGCTCGACGCTGCGGGCCGCACGATGAGCGCCGCCACGCCGACGATCAGCGTCCTGATGACGTCGTTCAACCGCGAGGCGTACATCGCGGAAGCGATCGAGAGCGTGCTCGCGCAGACGTTCGGCGATTTCGAGCTGATTATCTGCGACGATGGATCGACGGACGAGACGGTGACGATCGCGAACGAGTACGCGCGGCGGGACGCGCGCGTGCGCGTGACGCTGAATGCGGAGAACCTCGGCGACTACGCCAACCGCCGCCGCGTGGCCGAGTTCGCGCGCGCGCCGTTCCTCAAGTATCACGACTCCGACGATGTGATGTACGCCCACTGTCTCGCGGTGATGCTGGAGCCGCTGCGGCGCGAGCCCTCCGCGGCGTTCGCCGTGTCGGCTTCGCATGCGTGGCCCGGCGGGCCGGCGCCGATGCTCCTGACGCCGCGCCTCGCCTACGAGCGCGAGTATCTCGGCGGCGGGCTCTTTCAGCTCGGGCCGGCGGCCGCGCTCTTTCGAACCGCGCAGTTCCGCGCGCTCGGCGGCTTCCCCGACGTGCCGCACGCGGCCGACTATCTGTTCTGGCTGCGCGCGTGCGCGCGCGTGAACGTGCTGCTCGTGCCAGGCGATCTCTTCTACTACCGCGTGCACGCCGGCCAGGAAGCGGCGAAGCCGGCCAACGATCTCGCGTTCGCGCAGGCGGCGGGCGTCGCGTGGCAGATGCTGAACTCGAGCGAGTGCCCGCTCACCGGCGAGGCGCTCGCGCTCGCGAAGCGGAACTTCGCGTTCGTGCAGGCGCGCGGCATGTATCGATTCGTGCGGCGCGGCAAGCTGACGTCGGCGCTGCAGATCGTCCGCCATTCCGGACTGTCGATGAGCGACTGGGTCCGCTATCTGCGGCCGCCGCGTCGCACGCGCGACGCCGGCACGCCGCCGCGCGCCGGCGGATCGGTCGCCGCAACATGAAGGACGCTGCCTTTGTGGCCTTCGTGACCCACCAGACCCACCCGACCTGCCAGACCTGCCCGGCCTGCCAGGCCCGCCCGGCCTGCGCATGAAGATCGTCCACCTGCTCGGCTGGTATTTCCCGGACAGCGTCGGCGGCACCGAGGTCTACGTCGAAGGTTTGTGCCGGCGCCTGCGCGCATCGGGACACGACGTCCTCGTCGCCGCGCCCGACGCGCGCCGCCAAGCGCCGGACCGCTACGACCACGACGGCGTCGCCGTCTTCCGCTATCCGATTGCCCCGGCGCCGACGCGCGACGAAGCGATGCACCGCGCGCCGGTGCGCGGCGCCGAGCAGCTGCACC
>QHWK01000067.1 GCA_003223775.1 Acidobacteriota bacterium | reverse complement strand
TTTCAGATTGCGCGCAAAACGACTTCGCCGCTGCTCGAATCGCTCCCACCTGTGGTCGTCGACCAGCCCCGCTTCGCGCCCGCGCGGCGTCAGCCGCAGATCGGCGTTGTCGATCCGCAGCAGCAGCCGGTGCTCGGCGCGCGACGTGAACATCCGGTACGGCTCGAGGCATCCCTTCGTGATCAAGTCGTCGACGAGAATCCCGATATACGCTTCGTCGCGCCGCAGCTCGAGGCCACCGCCGGCTCCAATGGCGTGCGCCGCGTTCGCGCCGGCGACGAGCCCCTGCGCGGCCGCCTCCTCGTACCCCGACGTCCCGTTGATTTGTCCCGCCAGAAAGAGGCCGGCCACACGCTTCGTCTCGAGCCGCCGCGTGAGCTCCGTCGGCTGGATGAAGTCGTACTCGACGGCGTAGCCGTGCCGGATGATCGCCGCCTCCTCGAGACCGGGCAGCGCGTGCACCAGATCCGCCTGCACGTCGCGCGGAAGCGACATGGAAAAGCCGTTCACGTAAATCTCCGGCGCGTCGATTCCTTCAGGCTCCAGAAAGATCTGGTGCCGCTCTTTGTCCGCGAAACGGACGATCTTGTCCTCGAGCGACGGGCAGTAGCGCGGGCCGATGCCGCGGATCTGCCCGTTGAAGAGCGGCGATCGATCGATGTTCGCGCGCACCAGATCGCGCACGCGATCGTTGGTGTGGAGCAGATGGCAGTCGATCTGCGCGCGCTCGATCGGCGCGGAGAGAAACGAGAACGGCACGGGCGGCGTGTCGCCGCGCTCGACGGCGAAACGCCCGTCGGCCACGCAGCGCTCGAAGTCGATGCTCGCGCGATCGAGGCGCGGCGGTGTGCCGGTCTTCAGGCGGCCCCATGTGAACCCAACCGCCTTCAGCGACTCGGCGAGCTCGCGCGACGGCGGCTCGCCCGCTCGGCCCGCCGGATGCTGCTCGGGCCCGATGTGAATCAGCCCGTTCAGAAACGTCCCCGTCGTCACGACGAGCGCGCGGCAGCCGTGCGCGTCGCCGTCTTCCATCGCGAGGCCGACGATGCGTCCGTGCTCGACGAGGATGCGTCCGGCCTTGCCGATCAGCCACTCGACGTTCGGCTCGCGATCGAGCGCGGCCTTCACCGCGCGGCCGTAGATTTTCTTGTCGGCTTGCGCGCGCGGCGACCAGACGGCGGGCCCGCGGCTTCGATTGAGCAGCTTGAACTGAATGCCGGTCGCGTCGATCGCGGCGCCCATCAGCCCGCCGAGCGCGTCGATCTCGCGAACGAGATGGCCCTTGGCCGTGCCGCCGATGGCCGGGTTGCACGGCATGTGCGCCACGGTGTCGGTGGCGAGCGTACACAGGCCGACGCGAACGCCGAGGCGCGCCGCCGCGAACGCCGCCTCGCAGCCGGCATGACCCGCGCCGATCACGATCACGTCGAAGGCCGGGCTCATTTGCCGATACAAAACCGCGAGAAGATATGCGCGAGCAGATCCTCGGTCGCGCGGCGGCCGCTCACTTCTTCGAGCGCGGCGCGCGCGTCGGCGAGATCGGCGAGCACGAACTCCTCCGGCAGCGCGCCCCCGTGCGCCGACAGCGCGTCGCGCGCACGCGCCAGCGCGGCATGCGCGCGCTCGACGAGCGCGACGTGCCTGACGTTGGTGACGCCCGCACGGTCGCGCGACGGCTCGACGTCGAGCGCGGCGACGATTCGCCGGCGAAGATCGTCGATCCCGGCGCCGGTGGTCGCCGAGATCTCCACGGCCTTCCCGTCGCGCCATGCGGCGGGCAGGTCGCTTTTATTTGCTACGCAAAGTTCTTTGCCAAATTGAGACGCCCTGCCGGCGGACCCGCCCTCGACGCGCGGACGCGATCGGTCCTCGACCATCAGCACGACGTCGGCGACGGCCGCGCTCTGCCGCGCACGCGCCACTCCCTCCGCTTCCACCACGTCGCCGGCGTCGCGCAGCCCCGCGGTGTCGACCAGCGTCGCGCGAAGCCCGTTCAGGTCGACGACTTCGGTCACGAGATCGCGCGTGGTGCCGGGCACGTCCGTCACGATCGCGCGCGCGCTGCCGGCGAGGGCGTTGAACAGGCTCGATTTGCCGACGTTCGGCGCGCCGACGATCGCGACCGTCAGCCCTTCCCGAATCAGACGTCCGCCGCGCGAGGTCGCGACGAGCGCCGCGGTGCGCATCGTCAGCGCGTCGATCGCGCTCGCCAGCGCCCCAGGCTCACGAAGTGGTAACCCTCGTCGGGAAAATCGACCGACGCCTCGAGCCGCGCGACCAGATCGAACAACGCGGCGTCGATGTCGCCGATTGCGCGCGTGAGCGTGCCCTCGAGTTGATCGAAGGCCGCGCGCGCCTGCAGCGGCGTCGCCGCGTCGATCAAGTCCGCGACCGCCTCCGCCTGCGTCAGATCGATTCGGCCGTTCAGGAATGCCCGCAGCGTGAACTCGCCGGGCTCCGCCAGGCGCGCGCCCGCGTCCACTGCCGCCGCGACGATCGCGTGCAGCACGACAGGACTGCCGTGCGCGCTCACCTCGACGACATCGTCGCCGGTGTACGAATGCGGCGCCGGAAAGAACGTCACGACGCCGTGGTCGATCGCACGCATCGGCTGCTCGCCGGCGCCGCCGGCGCTGAAGTCCGCCGCCCTGCCGCGCGAGCGAAGGCGGGTGAACGTCGCGTGCCGCGGGGCGAGCGCGCCGTCGCACGCGATCAGCGCTCGCGAAATCCGCTGCGCATCTGGGCCGCTGACGCGGACGACGCCGATGCCGCCGCGACCCGGGGGAGTCGCAATGGCGACGATCGTGTCGGACACGCTGAACATGAATCGTGTCGAGGTCCTGGCCGCTATTTGCGAAGCTGGATCAGCACGGTCTTCGAAAACGCGTCGCCGATGCTCTCGGTCGTCACGCCGGAGACCTCTGCAACGGCCATGTGGACGATGCGGCGTTCGTAGGGATTGAGCGGCCCGAGCTGCTGGTCGAGGCCCGAGTCCTTCGCCTTCTGCGCGAGGAACTTCGCCATCTGCCGCAGCTCGATGTCCTTCCCTTTCCGGTACTCGAGCGCATCGATGAAGACGCGCTTCTCGCCCTCCAGGCCGCGGCCGTACGACGAGTCGACGATGTGCTGCAGCGCCTTGAGCGGTTCGCCGCGATGCCGGACGAGGACCTCTGCTTCGTCTCCCGTGATGTTGAAACGCGGACCGTCGGCCGTCTCCTCCACGCCGACGGCCGCTTCGATGCCGAACGCGGTGATGACGCGGTTCAGAAAATCGACGATGGCCGTAGTGTTCATGGTCTCAGCTGTTCTCGCGCGCCGCGTCCGTCTTGCCGCCGCCGACGCGCTTCATCCGCCGCTCGGACGCCGAACCGCCCGCCGCGCGCGAGATCTTCGGCGGGCCGATCATGTAGTTGGTCAGGTACTGCTGCCCGATCGCCCAGATGTTGTTCACGAGCCAGTACAGCGCGACGCCGGCCGGATACCACAGGAAGAGGAACGTGAAGAACACCGGCATCAGCATCGTCATCTTCTGCTGAATCGGATCCATGCCCGCCGCCGGCGCGAGCCGCTGCTGCCAGATCTGGCTGACGCCCATCAGCACCGGCGTCACGAAATACGGATCGTGCGCCGACAGATCGTGGATCCACCCGAACCACGGCGCGCCGCGCAGCTCGATCGCCGTCGATAGCAGGGCGTAGAACGCGAAGATGAACGGGAAGGTCAGGAGCATCGGCACGCAGCCGCTCGCCGGATTGACGCCGCGCTCCTTGTAGAGCGCCATCAGCTCCTGGTTCATCTTCTGCTTCGCCGGATCGGTCGCCTTCAGGTTCTTGTAGCGATCCTGAATCGCCTTCACCTCCGGCTGGATCTCCTGCATCTTCCGCATCGACACGACGCTCTTGTGGCGCAGCGGGAAGAGGATCACGTTGATGATGAAGGTCAGGATGATGATCGACCAGCCGTAGTTGCCGACGTAGGCGTTCACCCATTTCAACGATCGCAGCAGCGGCACGACGATCACCGTGAACATGCCGAAGTCGATCGCCTTGCCGACGTCGGGATCGATCGCCGTGAGCACGTCGAAGTCCTTCGGCCCGACGAAGAACCTCACCGCCTCGGCGCCCTGCGGCTCGATCGAGTACGACACGAGCTCGCGCGGCGGATCCTTCGACTCGCCGCCGGGAGGTATCGCGACCGGCTGGAAGCTCACCTTGCTCGGCCCAGCCTCGAGCGCCGCGGTCATGAAGTAGTTGTCGTCGACGCCGGCGTACTTGTAGTCGCCGTCGTACACCGACTGCTTCGCGAAGTCCTTCGAGGCCAGCCGCACCGCCTTGCCGTCCTGGAACAGCAGCCCCTCGGCCTTCTTGGTGTAGCGGCTCACCTCGGCCACGTCGCCGACGGCCGGGCCCCATACGATCGCCGGTTTCAGCGCGCGCTCGCCCTCCCTCACCGCGACGTTCACTGTGACGATGAACGCGTCCGGCTCGAGGTGAAAGGCTTTCAGCGCGTGAAGGCCTGCGTTGTCGCGATACTCGAAGCGCAGATCGACAGGCGACGAGTCGGCGGACGCCGGCGCGCCGCTCACGGTATACAGCGCCGTGTTCAGCGTCGTCGTCGTCGCATCGTTCGACGTGCGGAGCGTGAACGGCAGCGGCTGCGAGGCGACGGCGTGTTCGACGAGATCCTGCGGCTCGCGCTCGGCATTCAGATAGCGCTTCAACCGCCAGCTTTTGAGCCGCGCGCCGCGGTTGGTGAAGACCGCGATCACCTCGCGCGTCTCGACGCGAACGTCGCGCTCAGCCGTTTCGCCGACGAGCGCGGCGGCGGCGGGCGCGGACAGCGGTGCGGGCGCTTCCGCCGGGGGCGACGGCGCGGCGGCGTTCTCGGGCGTCGGCGTCTGACCGGGGACGGGCGCCGGGGGCGTCGTCGCGGCTGTCGGCGCGCCCGCGCTCGGACTCCCGGGCTTGGGCACAGGCTTGACGAACAGCGCCTGCCAGACGTACAGCACCAGGAAGGCGAGAAAGATCGCGAGGAGAACGCGTCGTTCCATTTACAACGGCACCGGATCGTGCCCTGCCGCGCAGAGCGGATGACAGCGCGCGAGGCGGCGCGCCGCGAGCAGGCTGCCCCGCACGACGCCGTGCCGCTCGACGGCAATCGCCGCGTAGTCGGCGCACGACGGCAGGAACCGGCAGGAGCCCGTAAAGTACGGCGAAATCAGGATCTTGTAGGCGCGGATCAGGCGGAGCGCCGCGCGAACGCCGCGTCCCCGCCTAACGGGCGCGGGCAAGGCTGCGGGCGACCAGGCTTCGGTAATCGGTTTCAAGGGTGCTCAGGCTGGCATGAAGCAGTTCGCGCTTCGGGACGACAACGACGTCGAAGCCGGGCGCCAACTTGTTGCGACGAAATATCTCTCGAATCAGACGTTTGGCCCGGTTTCTCTGGACGGCCCCGCCCAGCTTGCGCGTGGCCGCGATGCCCAGCCGCCCCACGCCACGCGAATTTGCCAGGAGAAACACCGTCGTGTAGCGGCTGTGAACCTTGAGACCCCGGTCGTAAATCTGCTGGAACTCCACGCGGCGCCGGATCCGTTCGGCAGGACGAAATCTCATCGGCGACGGCCGGCCGTCGGCTTCTTCTTATTCGCTGCTGACCGTAAGACGCTTGCGGCCTTTCGCGCGGCGGCGTTTCAGCACGAGGCGCCCGTTTTTCGTGCTCATGCGCACCAGAAATCCGTGCGTCCGCTTGCGGCGGCGCGTATTCGGCTGAAACGTGCGACGTCCCTTGGCCATGACTTCCCTTCCGAGTGAAAACGAACCGTCAATGTTAGCGAAGGGGTTCCGACAGTGTCAATCAGAGTCGAGTGTGTTACAGTCGGCGTCCTCCCAAACCCGGTCGAGACAACCGGTCCGTCCGCAGCAAATCCATGCAGCTTTGGTCTGTCGCCAAAGTTTTCCACACCTGTGGAAAAAACTGTGGAAAAGCACGGCGAAGCACGAGCGAATCGGCGGTCTTTTGTTCAAGCAAATGAACCTCTGGGACGAGATTCTCGCGCGCATCGAAACGAAGGTGAATCGCCACTCGTTCTACACCTGGTTCAGGCCGACGTCGTTTCTCGGCGAGGACGGCACGTCGGTCACGGTCCGCGTGCCGAACGCCGTCTTCAAAGAGTGGCTGACGAAGCATTATTCGGGCGTGATGGCGGAGGCGGTCAGCGAAGTGAAGCGGCCGAACCTGCTGGTGAACTTCATCCCCGATTCGGCCGGCGACACGCCGAACATTGTGCTGAGCGCGGACGAAGCAGCCTCGCTCGAGAGCGCGCACGACACGACGCTGGCGCCCGGCATCACCGGACTCAATCCGCGGTACACGTTCGACACGTTCATCGTCGGATCGTCGAATCAGTTCGCGCACGCGGCGTCGCGCGCCGTCGCGGAGGCGCCGTCGCGCTCCTACAATCCGCTGTTCATCTACGGCGGCGTGGGCCTCGGCAAGACGCACCTGATGCACGCCGTCGGTCAGTACGTGCTGCAGCACGATCGAAACCTGAAGCTCACCTACATCTCGTCCGAGCGCTTCATGAACGAGATGATCAACGCGCTGCGCTACGATCGCGTGCTGGATTTTCGCGAGCGCTACCGATCGGTGGACGTGCTGCTCGTCGACGACATCCAGTTCCTCGCCGGCAAGGAAGGAACGCAGACCGAGTTCTTCCACACGTTCAACGCCCTCTACGACTCGCAGAAGCAGATCGTTCTGAGCAGCGACTGTCCGCCGCGCGAGATACCGGCGCTCGAGGAGCGGCTGAGATCGCGGTTCGAGTGGGGCCTGATCGCCGACATCCAGTCGCCGGACCTCGAGACGAAGGTCGCAATCCTCAAGAAAAAAGCGGAAGCCGAAGCGGTGCCGCTGCCCGACAACGTCGCGATGTACATCGCAGGCCGAATCAAGTCCAACGTGCGAGAGTTGGAAGGCTCGCTCATTCGGTTGATCGCGTACGCGTCGCTGACCGGCCAGGAGATCACGCTGCAGCTCACGCAGGACGTGCTGAAGAACGTCCTCGATCACGAGCAGAAGGCGGTTACGATCGAGGGCATTCAGAAGTTCGTCGCCGATTACTACAACCTGAAGATGGTCGATCTGAAGTCGCGCAACAACTCGAAGTCGGTGGCGATGCCTCGGCAGGTCGCGATGTACCTCTGCAAGTCGCTGACGCGCGCGTCGCTGCCGGAAATCGGCCGGAGCTTCGGCGGGAAGCACCACTCGACCGTCATTCACTCCATCAGGAAGGTGGAGGATCTGCGGAAGCGCGACGGAGATTTCAACACGCTCATCGGTAACTTTCTCGAAGGATTCCGTTGAGCCAGGCACTTTTCCACACGCGATTTCCGCAGGGCTGATGACGCCTGTGCACGACGCCTGAGGCGGGTCGAAACTCGATCGAAGGTTCCTCTCGGAGCCGGCTTTGAGCCCACATTTTTTGCACAAGTTAACTCATTCATATTCAATGAGTAACGAGGACGGTGTACTTTTCAACACACCCTCTTTTCCTATATAATTTCTTATTCTCGAATCACTCCTCTCCGTAGGGGATCGCGGGTGCCCAAACCCCGCCCATTTCGAGGTCAGCACAGCCATGGAACTTGTCGTCCGGAAGAACGACTTACTGCGAGAACTGCAACTTTTCCAGGGGATCGTCGAGCGCAAGAACACGATCCCGATCCTGGCCAACGTGCTGATGGAGGCGAAAGGCGATCAGGTGAGCTTTCTCGCCACCGATCTCGAGGTCGGGCTGCGCAGTAAATGCGCCGCCATGGTCTCGAAGAACGGCGCGCTGACGCTCCCCGCCAAGAAGTTCTACGAAATCATCAAGTCGCTGCCGGAGACCGACGTCCGGATCGCCGAAGAAAAAGGCGGCGTCAAGGTCGCGGCGGATCGCTTCGATTCACGGATGCAGACGCTGCCTCGCGAGGATTTTCCGACGCTGCCGGAATCCGGCGGATCGCCGAGCGCGGCCCTGCCGCGCGCCGCGTTGAAGGAGATGGTCGCGAAGACGCACTTCGCGATCACCGGCGAGGATACGCGCTACTTCCTGAACGGCGCGCTCTTCGTGCTGCGGCCCGACACGATGAGCCTCGTCGCGACCGACGGGCATCGCCTCGCGCTCGTCACCGTGCCGCGCGACGGGAAAGCGACGAAGGACGCCGACGAGGTGCGCGCGATCCTGCCGAAGAAGACGCTCGGCGAGCTCGCGCGCCTGCTGCAGGACGGCGACGAGGACATCCGCTACGAGCGCGGCGAGAATCACCTGTTCTTCGACGTCGGCGGGCGCCTGCTGATCTCGCGCATGATCGACGGGCAGTTTCCGGCCTACGAGCGCGTGATTCCGAAGGGCAACGACAAGCACGTGGAGTTCGAGCGTGATCGCCTGACGAACGCCGTACGCCGCGTCGCGCTGCTCTCGAACGAACGTTCGCGCGCGGTGAAGATCCTGATCGATCGCGGCAAGGTGGACGTGACCTCGAGCAGCCCCGATCTGGGTGAAGCCACGGAGACGCTGACGGTCGAGTACGCAGGCGGGCCGATGCAGATCTGCTTCAACGCGCAGTACGTGCTCGATTTCCTCTCGGCCGTCTCGACCGACGTCGTCTCGCTCGATTTGAAGGACGAAGTCAGCCAGGCGGTGATGAAGCCCGTCGGCGCGGAGGCGTACGAGTACACCTACGTCATCATGCCGATGCGCGTCTGACGAAGCCTGCAGGCTTCACGCGGTTTCAGGGCCGGCAGCGCGCCGGCCCGGAGCAACATGGAACACACCGATCGACCGGAAGAGACCAAGAACACCAAGACAGAAGCAGCTGCGGCGGCCGATGCACCCGCCAACGCGGCCGCCGATCCCGGCAGGGACAACGGCCACGGCGCGATGACCGCGGGCGCCGACGACTACGGCGCCGACAAGATCAAGGTTCTCGAAGGCCTCGAGGCGGTCCGCAAGCGGCCCGCCATGTACATCGGCTCCACCGGGCCGGCCGGCCTGCACCATCTCGTCTACGAAGTCGTCGACAACTCGGTCGACGAAGCGCTCGCCGGCTTCTGCGATCAGGTGAACGTCACCATTCACATCGACGGCTCGGTGACGGTCGTCGACAACGGCCGCGGGATTCCGGTCGATCTCCACGAGAGCGGCAAGTCCGCCGCGGAGGTCGTCCTCACGGTTCTGCACGCCGGCGGCAAATTCGACAACGACAGCTACAAGGTATCCGGCGGACTGCACGGCGTCGGCATCTCGGTCGTCAACGCGCTGTCGGAGATCCTCGACCTCGAGATCTGGCGCAACGGCCAGGTCTATCAAC
>QHWK01000647.1 GCA_003223775.1 Acidobacteriota bacterium | reverse complement strand
CGGTGCTCGTCGCCGCCGGCTTCTCGGGCCACGGGTTCAAGTTCTGCAGCGTGGTCGGCGAGATCCTCGCCGATCTCACGCTCGACGGCGGCACGCGGCACGACATCTCGCTCTTCTCGGCGGCGCGCCTGCCTCCGGCCGTCACCTAGACCACGCCGGCGCACGTTGCGCGCAATCTCCGACGATGCTAGCGTCGTCGTCCGCGTTCGGCATGTGGTTCGCAGTCGTGCGTCGGCGCGGAGCCGGCGCGTAGGTTCGAAGCGGCTCCAGGACGGGATGCCGCATGCAGCCGCAAAAGCTTGAACGACGGGTAGAAAGGCTCGAACAGCGCGTGACGCGTCTCGAGGAATTACCGGGTCGAATCGACGGACTCGAATCGCAGATTGTGCAACTCCGCACGGAGATGCACGGTGGATTCTCTGCGATCCGCGAGCAGATGCAGGCGGGCGACGAGGGGATCCGCGAGGAGATGCGCGCGGGCCACGAGGCGATCCGCGAGGAGATGCGCGCGGGCCACGAGGCGATCCGCGCGGAGATGCACGCCGGCGACGAGGCGATCCGCGAGGAGATGCGCGCGGGCCACGAGGCGATCCGCGAGGAGATGCGCGCGGGCTACGAGGCGATCCGCGAGGAGATGCACGCGGGCGACGAAGGCATCCGACGAGAAATGCGCGAGTCGTTCGGCGCATTGACGGGCGAGATGGGCAGGCTGCACGAAGAGTTGAAATCGCAGATGCTCATGCTGCACGAGGATACGAACGCGAAATTCGCCCTGTTCAGGGAGGCATTCCCGACCGACGCGGCGCCGACCGACACCACGCCGAGGGGCCGCCGCAGGCGCCGCTGACTTATACTCGGCGCGTGCGCGCGCTGCGCCTTCGCGTCCTGCTGCTCCTGCTCCTCGCGCCGGCGGCGCTGGCGGCCAATGGCATCCCGACGCCCGAGTCGGTCTTCGGCTTCCAGCCAGGCGCCGATTACAAGCTCGCCACCTACGATCAATCGCTCGATTACTTCCGGAAGGTCGACGCCGCCAGCAAGAACGTGAAGCTGATGGAGGCGGGCACCACGAGCCAGGGCCGCCCGATGTACTTCGCGCTCGTCTCGACGCCCGAGAACCTCGGCAGGATCGATCACTACCGCGAGATCGCCAGGCGCCTCGCGCACCCGCAGGGTTTGACCGACGCCGAGGCGCACAGGCTGGCGCGCGAGGGCAAGGCGTTCGTCCACATCGACGGCGGCCTGCACTCGACCGAGGTCGCCGGCTGGTCGCACACGCCGCAGCTGCTCTTCGACCTCGTGAGCCGCGCGAACGAGCCAGACGTGAAAGCGATTCTCGAGAACGTCGTCCTCTTCCTGTGGCCGACGATCAACCCCGACGGCCAGCAGATGGTCGCCGAGTGGTACATGCGGAACGTCGGCACGCCGTACGAGCTCTCCGCGCTTCCACGGCTCTATCAGGAGTACGTCGGCCACGACAACAACCGCGACGCGTACATGCTCAACATGATCGAGTCGCGTGTGCTCGAGCACACGTGGCGGCAGTGGGAGCCGCAGATCATCTACGTGCACCATCAGTCGGGGCCGTTTCCGACGCGCATCTGGCTGCCGCCCTACGTCGACTACGCGCCGAATTTCAAGAACATTGCCTCGTTCTGGACCGAGACGGCGCTCTATCAGTACGCGACGCCGCACGACTACACGCTGGCCGACTTCCCGCAGAACATGCGCGATCTGAGGCCGCAGAGCCTCTACTCGAGCCCGTGGCAGCCGGGGCGGTGGCGTCTGCGCGACGCGGTGGAGTACATGGAAACAGCGTCGCTCGCCGTCCTCGAGTACGCGGCGAAGTACAAGGAGTCGCTGCTGTACGACCGCTATCAAGCGGGCCGCGATCAGATCGCTCTCGGCCGCAAGCAGGCGCCGTATGCGTACGTGATTCCGCAGCAGCAGCGGGATCCGGTCGCCGCCGTCGAGCTCCTGCGCCGGATCGCATTCGGCGGAATTCGCGTATCGACGCTCACGGCGGAGGCGACGATCGACGGCGAAATGTTTCCCGCGGGCACGTGGGTGATCCCGACCGATCAGGAATTCGCCGCGATGGCGCGCGAGATCCTCGACGTGCAGCGTTACCCGGATCTGCGCCAGTACCCCGGCGGTCCGCCGGAGCGGCCCTACGACGCGGCCGGCTGTCGGCGCGATGCCGGAGCCGAAAGCGAAGCCGACGCCGTACGAACCGGCGCCGCGCGCGGACGCGGCGGCGTTCGACAGCGTACCCGGCGCCGGCTTCAACAGCGATCCGTCGGCGGCAGCGATCGTGCCGGCGGACGGACGCATCGCCGGCTCGGGCGACGTGCTCGTCCTCGATCCGGCGCAGAACAACACGTTCAGAGCGATCAATCGCGCCTGGCAGCAGGGGGCGACGGTGCAGGCGAGCGCCGGCGCGGACGGCGCGCCGATCCGCTACACCGTGCGCGGGATCTCCGCGAGCGCGCAGGAGGAGATCGTCCGCTCGCTCGCGCTGCAGGCGGAGCGGACGCCGTCGGCGCCGGGCCGCGCGATCCGCAAGCCGCGGATTGGATTGTTCCAGCCGTGGATCGGCAGCATGGACGAAGGCTGGTCGCGGTGGGTGCTCGAGCAGTTCGGCTTTTCCTTCGTCGGCGTGCACCCGGAGGATTTCGCATCGCCGCTCGCCGATCGCATCGACGTGCTCATCATCGCCGACGACGCGCGCGTCCCGATCGCGGGCGCGCCGGCGGGCGGCCGCGGCGGCGGCGCGCTGCGCCCGGAGTACGCCTATCAGCTGACGCCGCAGGATCTGCAGCGTCTCGATCAGTTCGTACGCGGCGGCGGCACGCTCGTCTGCCTGAGCAACGCCAGCGCCTTCGCGATCCAGCAGCTGAAGCTCCCGGTGCGAAACGTCGTCGCCGGCCTGCGCGCGGACGAATTCTTCCTGCGCGGATCCGTCGTCGAAGTGTCGACCGATCCGTCGCACCCCGTGATGGCGGGGATGCCGGCGAAGGCGGCGGTGTTCGTCGACGGCAGCCCGGTCTTCGAGCCGCAGCCAGGATTCACCGGCACGGTGATCGCGCGGTATCAGGAATCAGGATCGCCGCTCTTGTCGGGATACTTGATCGGCGAGGACTACCTGCACGGGAAGGCGGCGGCGCTCGACGTGCCGCTCGGCGACGGGCACGTCGTGCTGATCGGATTCCGCCCCGAATGGCGAGGACAGCCATTCGGGACGTTTCGAGTGTTGTTCAACGCGGCGTTGTTCGCCCGGTAAGGAATGGCGTCTCGACTACTTCAACAGCTGATCGACGAACCAGACGACGCGATCCGGTGAGTCGCCGAACAGGTCGAAGCCGTTGACCTGGTAGCGCACGACGCCGCTCTTGTCCACATACAGCGTGTCCGGCAGGTTGTCGAATCCCATCGTCTTCTCGGCGTCGGCCGGATTGGCGCGCACGACCGGGAACGGGAACTTCATGTTCGCGAGATAGCGATCCAGCCGTTTGCTGTCTTCGTCGATGCTGACGAGGAGGAACTTCACGTTCGGGTTGTTCTGGTATTTCGTGTACGCGGTCTTGATATTCGGCAGCTCCGCCTTGCAGAGGCCGCACCACGACGCGAAGAAGTTCAGCAGGACGACCTTGCCCTGGAGCTCTTTCGGCTCGTACGGCTTGCCGTCCACGGTCGTGAGCTTCAGCGCCGGCAGGGGACGGTTGACGAGGCTCTTCAACGCCGCGGCCCTGCGCGCGTCGCGGCGGCGAGTCTCCTCGTCGGTCACCCAGGTCACGAACGGCTTGCCGGCGCCGGCGTTGCCGCGGACCGCCGGCAGCTCGCGGATGATGCGCTGGCGGATCTTCGGGTCGGCGCCGGCGACGGTGAGCGCGTCGAGGTAGTACTCGCGCGCCTTGTCCGGCTGCTTCAGGACGACGTTGAGATCGCCCAGGTGCGCGAGGTTGACGAAGTCCGCGCCCTGCGACAGCCGGTGCGACTCTTCGAGCTTCGCGGCGGCGCCGGCGAAATCCTTCTTCATGAAGCGCGCCCAGCCGATGTCGTCGGCGGCGATCGCGCGGTTGCGGACGCGCGCGGCCTGGATCTTCCCCTCCATCTGATACGCGCTGAGGTTCTCGTCGATGAAGTGTTCGGCGGCGGCCTCCGCTTTTTCGGCCATCGCGATCGCGCGGTCGTACTCGCTGTGGTCGATCATCATCTGCGCGCCGGTGAAGTACGGCTGCGGGTCCGCCTGCGCCTTGGCGCGCGCCTCGACGGCGGCGGCGACCTGGGTGGCGGGCGCCGTCACAGTGAGGGCGTTCAGCTTCTCGTCGAGCGCGTGCACCTCCGGGCGCGGCGGCGCCGGATCCACTTTCTCCGCCGTCGCGAAGCCTTCAGCGGTCTTGAGCGCCTCCTTCGCCGACGCGCGCGCCGGATCGGCGGCGACGGCGGCGCGCAGCGCGGCGAGCGCCTTCTCGCGATACGTTGGCTCGTCGTGCCAGCCCGGGAAGACGCCTTCCTGCTGCCATCCCTTGAACGTGTAAATGCGGCCGAGCGCCTCATTCGCCGCGGCCGCGGTCGACTTGTCCTTCGCGGCACCTTCGAGCGCGGCAATCGCGCTCTTCGACAGCCGCTGATTCCAGAGCGCCTGGCCTTTCTTGAGCTGCGCCTGCGCGTTCGTCTGCGCGGAGACCAGCGAGCCGGCGAGCCCCAGGCAGACAGCCGAGATCAAAAACCTATAAGTGCGGGGGTTGTTCATGGTCCAAATATTTTAGACCAGTTGGCGGATGTGATCGCACGTGCGCGCGCAAAACGTGCGGCCTCCTCTGCGTCGCGCCGCCGGCGAGAGGCGCCCGGCGAGTTGCCGTTCCGTGACTCTGCCGGCATAACTGTGAAGCCGAGGCGCGAGTGATCCACCCGAGCTGCGGCGTCTGCGCCTCGAAAGCATGACGTCGCCGAGCGTCATGATGTAATGAGCGGCGATGGACGACGAGTTCTTCGTGACGTGCCCGTATTGCGGCGAGGAGGTGACGATCTATCTCGAGCCCGACGTGCGCGGGACGTTCGTCCAGGACTGCGAGGTGTGCTGCAACCCCTGGCGGGTGCGGGTGTCGGGTGCGGACGAGGATCGATGCATCGACGTCGCTCGCGCCGACGGGTCGGAAT
>QHWK01000646.1 GCA_003223775.1 Acidobacteriota bacterium | reverse complement strand
AGTACGTCCGCCGCGGGATGAGCGTCGAGGAGGCGAGGCGCGCGGCGCGCGTGCGGCTCGGCAACCTCGCGGCCGCGAAGGAGCGAACGCGCGACGCCGACGGGCTGCCGTGGCTGCGCGACAGCGCAGGCGACCTGCGCTTCGCGTTCCGCAGCTGGCGGCGTACGCCGGGCGTCGCCGCGGTCGCCGTGGCCACGCTCGCGCTCGGCATCGGCGCGGCCGCCGCGGTCTTCAGCGTCGTCGCGGCGGTGCTGATCGAGCCGCTGCCGTATCGCGACGTCGATCGGCTCGTCGCCGTGTGGGACGGCCACATCAAGGACGCGAGCCTCGCCAAGCTCTTCGCGTCCTTCGAGGACTTCGACACGTGGCGGCGGCACAGCGCCAGCTTCGAGCAGCTCGGCGCCGCGACGTGGGCGACCGGCGATCAGATCCTGACCGGTGCAGGCGACGCGAAGGTCGTGCTCGCGATTCCGGCGAGCGTCGAGATCTTCGGCGTGCTCGGCGTTCCGGCTGCGATCGGGCGCACCTTCGAGCCCGACGATCTGGCGCGCGGGTGCACCGTCGTTCTGGCGGATCGTTTCTGGCGGAGCACGCTTGCCGCGCGCGGCGACATCGTCGGGCGCAGCCTCGCGCTCGACGATCGTGCATGCACGGTGGTCGGCGTGATGCCCGCGCGCTTCGCGTTCTATCCCGAGGCCGCCGACATGTGGCGGCTGATTACGCCGAACCGCGAGCAGCTTCGGCCAGACGGCTACCAGGGCGTCGGCGTCTTCGGCCGCCTGCGGCGCGGCGTCTCGCGCGCGCAGGCGCAGGCGGAGCTCTCGGCGCTGCACCGCACGCAGCATGCGCAGGATCAGCACGGCGCCGCGCTCGCGCCGACTGTGTACCCGCTGCAGGACGAATTCACCTGGCTCGCCGGCCGCAATCTGCGGCTGACGCTGTGGACGCTCTTCGGCGCCGTCGCCGCCCTCTTGCTCATCGCATGCGTCAACGTCGCCAACCTGCTGCTCGGGCGCGCGCTCGTGCGCCAGCGCGAGTTCGCGATCCGCGCGGCGCTCGGCTCGGGCCGCTGGCGCGTCGCGCGGCAGGTCCTCGCCGAAGCGCTGCTGCTCGCCGCGTGCGCCGGCCTGTTGGGCATCCTCATCGCCGAAGGCGCCGTCGGCTATCTGCGCGCCTTCGCGCCGATCGAGCTGCCACCGGGCGTCGTCCTGGCGGTGAACGCGCGCGTGCTCGCGTTTGCCGTCCTGACGGCGATGACGACGGCCGTCGTGTTCGGCATGCTGCCCGCGTGGCGCGCATCGCATGCGAACATCAGCGCTGCGCTTCAATCGTCCGGCCGCGGCGTCGCGGGGCACGCGCGCGCGAGCCGCATCGGGCGAACGCTGGTCGCGGTGCAGATCGCCTGCGCGATGGTGCTGCTCGTCGGCGCGGGTCTTCTCGCCGAGAGCATCATGCGCCTCGGGTCGGCGCCGCTCGGCTTCAATCCGGACGGCTTGTTCACGATGACGGTGCGCCTGCCGCGCACGAAATATGCGGCCGCCGATCGCCGCGTCGAGTTTTATCGCCGCCTCGTCGACGCCGTGCGTCCGCTGCCTGCCGTCGACGGCGCCGCGCTCTCGACGACGTTCCTGCGCGGGCACGGCAACGCCGTGCTGCTCGTCGAAGGCCGTCCGGCGCCGTCGCTCGAGACCACGGCGCCCGACGTCGGCGAGGATTTCGTCAGCCCGTCCTATTTCGCCGTGAGCGGCGTGGCGATTCTCTCGGGCCGCGTCTTCGACGATCGCGATCGGCGCGACGGAGAATCGGTGTGCGCCGTCAACGAGGCGCTCGCGCGCAAGTACTTTCCCGGCGCCGATCCGATCGGGCAGCGCATCCGCACGACGAGCTCGCCGTGGACGACGATTGTCGCCGTCGTCGGCAATCAGAAGAGCATGAACGTGATGCACGAGATGCGGTGGGTGGAGTCGCCGTTCGTCTACCGGCCGCTCGCCGACGGCGCGCCGCCGGAAGCGACGCTCCTCTTGCGCGCGTCGACGCCGGGCGCGGGCGAGGCGGCTCAGCGCGCGGTCGCGGCCGTCGATCCCGCCGTACCCGTCGCAAACGTGCAGACCATGCGGGCGCGCCTCGCGAAGGATCTCGCCTATCCGCAGTTTCGCGCGGTCGTTCTCGGCGTCTTCGCCGCCATCGCGCTGGTGCTGGCGGGGGTTGGCCTGTATGCCGTCGTCTCGCAGCTCGTCGCGCAGCGGACGCACGAGTTCGGCGTGCGGATGTCGCTCGGCGCGACGGCCGCCTCGATCGTGCGGCTCGTGGTGCTGCAGGGCGGCCTGCCGGCTCTCGCCGGCGTCGCGGCGGGCGTCGCAGCCACGCTCGCGCTCGAGCGCGCGATCGCGAGCCTGCTCTACGGCATCGACGCCGCCGGCGCCGCGACGCTCGTCCGCGTTGGCGCGCTCCTCGTCGTGATGGCGCTCGCCGCCATGCTCGTGCCGGCGGTGAGGGCGACGAAGATCGATCCGCTCGCCGCGATCCGCGCGGAGTAGAGGATTGCCTTCCTAGAACTCCGCGCGCAGGCGAACGGCGACGCTGCGCGGCGGGCTGAGCGCCGTTCCCGAGAATACGCCGGCGAAGTCGATCACGTTCAGGCGGTTCGTCAGGTTGCGGACGTCCACCTGCACGCGGAGCGCGCGCGCGTTCGTCCTGAGGAGCGCGATGCTGCCGGACGCGTCGAGGGACCATGACGGCCGAACGCGCCCCGACTCGAAGTCCACCCGATCGACGATCCGCTCGCCGTACTGCGCGACCGCCTCGCTGCGATCGCCCGCGAACTCGACCGGCAGGCCGCTCCCGTACGATCCGGCGATCGCGATCCATGCCGCCGTTGAGAGCCGATACGTCGCGCGGCCGCGGATCGTGTGCCGCTGGTCCTGTGTCACCGGAAAGCGATCAGTCGACGCCAGGAGCGCGGAGGCTTCGTCGCCGAGGAACAGCCCGCCCGTGATC
>QHWK01000645.1 GCA_003223775.1 Acidobacteriota bacterium | reverse complement strand
GCGGCGGATTCGGCGCGTCGGGCGCCAGATAGGTGCCGGCCCGGCCGACCGGCGTCAGCTTCACGGCGATAAGCGGTGCGCGCGGCGGCGTGCTCATAGCTGCAGCACCAGCCAGTCGGCGACGATCTTCACACCGGCGTTGCGCTCGAGCGAGACGAGCGCGCGATCGATCGCGGCAAACGCGCGGACGCCGCGCTCGCCTTTGTACGCCGGCGCGAGCCGCTCGAGCGCCGGCCGCACGTCACGGTTCGCGATCGCGCGATCGTCGGCGCGCACCGCGATGACGGCTGCGTCGCGCACGAGCGACGCCATCGCGCGCAGGTGCGACGCCAGCTGCGCGCGATCGGTCGCGCCGCCGCTTCCCGTCTTCGCCAGCAGATCCTTCGCCGCATCGATCCGTCGTCCCGGCACGCGCTCGTGCGCGGCCTGCGCGAGGACGCGCTCGGCGACGTCGCGCGCCGCAACGAGATCGCCGGCGCTCGCCTCGAGCGCGCGGCCGAGGCTGCCTTCGGCGCCCGCCGCCACCGCACGCGCCTCCGCTTCGCCGTGGCCGCGCGCAATCAGCGCGGCGGCGATGTCGTCCTCGTCGAGCGGCCTGAACCGCAGCTGCGGACACCGCGAGCGGACCGTCGGCAGCAGGACGTCGGGGCGCGCCGTGACGAGGACGAACACCGACGAGGGCGGCGGCTCCTCGAGCGTCTTGAGCAGCGCATTCTGCGCCTGCGGCAGCAGCGCATCGGCCTCGTCGATGATGACGACGCGGCGCCGGCCCTCGAACGGCCGGTAGCCGGCGCGGTCGATCGCGTCGCGGATGGGATCGATTCTGATGAGGCCGGTGTCGCCCGGCTCGATGAGGAGGACGTCAGGATGCACGCCGCGCGCGATGCGCGTGCACGCCGCACAGCGGCCGCAGGCATCGCCGTCCGCCGGCGTCAGACAATTGAGCGCCTGCGCGAGCGCCAGCGCGGTCTTCCGCTTGCCGACGCCGGATGGGCCGGTAAACAGCAGGCTGGGCGGCAGCGTGCCGCCGCCAATGGAGCGCGCGAGAAGGCTCGTCAGCCGGCCGTGCCCGAGGACGTCGCGGAAGGGCATCGTACCGGCATGGTACCACTCAGCCCCTAGCCGCCGCCCTTCTTCTTCGGCGGGGGCGGGGGCTCGGCCTGCTCGTTGTCCTCTTTCGGCTCGGCGTCCCGGCCGATCCCGAACACGCGCGACCAGAAGCCGCGCTTCTTCTTCGGCGGCGGCTGCGGCGCGATGTCGAGCGGCGGCGGCGGCGCCGCGATGCCGCTCGTCGCCGTCGGCGCCGGCGCGACGGCCGGATCCTCGGCGCGCGGCGGCGCGGGCTTGTCCTGCGCGACGCCGAACAGGCCGGCGACCCTCGTCATGATGCCGCGCGTCGGGTGCAGATCGCAGTAGGTTGTCGGCTCCGTGCCGCGCGCGAAGTACTCGGTGTAGATCATCGACCGCCGCTCGAGGTGACCGTCCCGCGCCTCGACCTCGACGTCCTGGCAGCCTTCGGTCGCGAGCAGGCCCGACAGCCGGCAGACATTCGCGGTCGTGACGCCGCGCGGCGGGACGAACCAGTCGGGTTTGTCGTCGTGCGTCGCCGTCTTCATGAACGCGGCCCAGGCGGGCACGGCGACGTCGGCGGCAAAGCCGTTGGGGAGAATCGTCCGCGGCTCGTCGAAGCCGACCCACACGCCGGCGACGCGCGTCGTGGTGTAGCCGACGAACCACGCGTCCTTGAAATCGTTCGTCGTGCCGGTCTTTCCCGCCGCCGGCAGCCGGAAGCCGAGCTGACGCGCCTTGTTGCCCGTCCCCGCATTCACCACGTCGGCGAGCATCGTCGACATGAGGAACGCCGTGATGTCGCTGACGGCGCGCGTCGAGGATTCGTGCGCCTGATAGAGGAGGCGGCCGTCCTGATCCTCGACGCGGCGCACGAGCATCGGCTGCGGCACGAGCCCGTGGTTCGCGAACGCCGCGTACGCCGCGGTCATCGACTGCGGCGTCACCTCGCCGGATCCGAGCGCGAGCGACGGCACCGGCGGGACGTCGCCGACGCCCATCGCCTTCGCGTACTCCACCGTGCGGCCGATGCCGACTTCCTGCAGCAGACGCACCGCGGCGCGATTGCTCGACGTGCGGAGCGCCGTGCGCAGCGTCATCGACGAGGACGAGGAGTGCTCGTCTTCCGGGACGTACGCGCCCTGCAGCGTGGCGATCGGTTCGTCGAGATGATCGACGACCGAGGCGGGGCTGAATCCGGCTTCGAGCGCCGTCGCGTAGACGAACGGCTTGAACGCGGATCCCGGCTGCCGGTGCGCCTGCACGGCGCGGTTGAACCGGCTCGTCTCGAAATCGCGCCCGCCGACCATCGCGTCGACGTGGCCGCTCTGCGGATCGATCGACACGAGCGCCGCCTGCAGCGGATCCTCGTCGTCCGCGCGCATCTCGTCCGGCGCTTTGCCCTTCTTCTGGGCCGCGGCCGCGCGCCGTTTCTTCCACGCCGCGCGCTTCTCCTCGATCGCCTTCAGCTGATCGGCGATCGCCTTCTCCGCGGCAATCTGCGTCGGCATGTCGATCGTCGAGAAGACGCGCAGCCCGCCCTGGTAGACGCGCTGCCAACCGAACCTGTCGACGACCTCGCGGCGCACCTGCTCCTTGAAGTACTGGCCGTGCGGCTCGCTGGCGCGGAGGGTGTCGTGCAGCGCGATCTTCGCCGCGCGCGCCTTCTTCCACGCGTCGCGGTCGATCGCGCCGTTGTCGAGCATCGCCTGCAGCACGACGTTGCGCCGAAGGGTCGCGCGCTCCATGCTCACCGTCGGCGCGTAGGCGCCTTGGTGTAGAGCCGCTCGATTCGCGCCGCCAGGATCAGCTCCTGCAGCTTCCGGTGCAGCGTCTTGTCGGGCGTGAGGAAGCTCTGACGCGCCAGCTGCTGCGTGATAGTGCTCCCGCCCTGCGCCCGGCGCCCGTGGCGCAGATTGACGAGCGCGGCCGATCCGATGCGCACGAGATCGAAGCCGCGGTGCTGATAGAACCGCTGATCCTCGGTGGCGAGCAGCGCGCGCGTTAGATTTGGCGAGACGTCGGACAGCGACACCTCGATCCGCTGCTCTTTGTAAATCGTGAACGCCAGCTGGTCGTGGGCGTCGAAGACGGCTGTCGCCTGATCCATCTCGGTCATGCGGTGCAGCGCGTCGGTATCCGGCAACCCTTTTCCGAGGCTGGTGAGGAACCAGATGCCGCCGATGGTGAACCCGGCGGAGACGGCGACGAAGACCGCGGCGACGAGCGCGACGAGGCGAGGGTGGCGGGCGCGGGCGTTGCGCCATTCCCGGGCGAGCTCGGCCAGCGTCCCGCGGAATGTCGCCTTCATAAAGGGAAAAAGCTGCAACAGATGCGCCACGGCCGTGTGCTCAGCGGTTCTCGCCACGCGCGTGGCACCTCGGTTGCAAATTGCTCGTGCGGAGGCATTTGGTGAAAGCGGTCGCGTGCGTCGCCCTGGCGTTCGGCGTCTGCGGTGCTTTGGCCGCCGCGGTTTTTGCGTCGCAAACCATTACCTCTACACGCCTGCTGCTGCCGGCCGTGTACGCGGCGATGCCCGCCGGCATCGACGCGCCCGCCGATCATCGGTCCGACGACGAGAGCGGCGCCGTCGATCTGTACGGCAACGAAGTGACCGACGCGATCGCGACCTACACCGTCGACCCCGCCGGCAGCCTGTACGAGCTGCACTCTCCTCAGACCGAGCTGCCCCGCCTCGGATCACCGAAAAGCTGAGCGACTGGAGTAATCCCCAACCGCATTATCATTGCCGCGTCCAGGAGCGGCATCGATGCGGTATTCCAAGCGGCTGGCGATCGCGCTTCTTCCCGTCGCCGGCCTGACGGCGGCGATTTCGGCGCAATCCTCGAAAACGTTCAAAGCGCGGCTCGCGCCCGTGCCCATCGATATCTCAATGCAGAGCACCATCGCCGGCTCGGGATCGGCGACGGCTGTCCTCGCGGGCTCGAAGCTGCAGTTCACGGGCGCCTTCGACGGGCTCAAATCGCCCGCCACGATCGCGCAGGTGCACAAGAGCCCTGTTCGCGGCGTCCGCGGGCCCGTGGTCTTCGATCTGACCGTGGCCAGGACGGACGCGTCGAGCGGGACGCTGAGCGGCGCGATCGACCTCACGCCGGCGCAGCGCGACGATCTCGAGAAGGGACGGCTCTACGTGCAGCTGCACAGCGAGAAGGCGCCCGACGGCAACCTCTGGGGATGGCTCATGCCGCAGGAGAACAGACGATGAGGACAGGCGTCCGCGCGCCGGTGATCGCGATCGGCGTCGCCGTTCCGCTCGCGATCGCGCTCGCCGCCGGTCAGCAGCCGCAGGCGGCCATCTATACGGCGGAGCAGGCGGCAGCCGGACGCGCCGTGTATCAGGCGAACTGCGCGAGCTGCCATCTGCCGGATCTCGCGGGGCGCAACGAAGCGCCGCAGCTCGCCGGCGGCAATTTCATGACCGCCTGGCGATCGCGCTCGACGCGCGAGCTCTTCGAGTTCATCCAGGCGACGATGCCGCCGACGGCTCCGAGCCTGAGTGCCGACCAATACATCGCGGTTACCGCATTCATCCTGCAGGCGAACGGCGCGCCGGCCGGCGCGCAGCTCTTCACGCCGACGACGGCCGCGCCGATCGGATCGGTGGCAACGGGCGCCGCCGCGGCGGGCGCAGGCGCGCGGCAGGCGCAGACCACGACGGCCGACGATCCGACGCCGGCGCCGGGCGCGGGGCGCGGCGCAGGCGGACGCGGCGGCGCGGCAGGCGGCGGCGGGTTCGGGCGCGGCGGCGCGCCGGCCAACGCGGGTCCGCTCGGCCTGACCGTCAGCGGCCAGGTGAAAAACTTCGTGCCGGTCACCGACGAGATGCTGCGCAATCAGGATCCCGGCGACTGGCTGATGGCGCGGCGCAACTATCAGGGGTGGAGCCACAGCCCGCTGACGCAGATCACGCGCGACAACGTCAGGGAGCTGCAGCTCGCGTGGGTGTGGGGGATGAACGAGGGGCAGTCGAACGAGCCGACGCCGCTCGTGCACAACGGCGTCATCTATCTCACCAACACGACGAACATCGTCCAGGCGCTCGACGCGAAGATGGGCGATCTGATCTGGGAGCATCACGTCGGGCCGAACGCCGCGATCGGGATCGCGGCGATGCGCAACATGGCGATCTACCAGGACAGGGTCTTCGTCGCGACGACCGACGCGCGGCTCGTCGCGCTCGACGCGCGCACGGGCCAGAAGGTGTGGGAGACGCCGATCGCGGATCGCGCGAAGGGCTACGCGAACACGGCCGGGCCGATCGTCATCAAGGGGATCGTCGTCAACGGGCTCGTCGGGTGCGATCGC
>QHWK01000644.1 GCA_003223775.1 Acidobacteriota bacterium | reverse complement strand
CGCCCGACGGCAGGCCGACGCCCTGGCCGCGCTCGAGGTCGCGCACGGCGAGGGAGTGGAACGCTTCCACCTCGCATTCGCCGGTCAGCGCGACCGGCAGCGCGATGAGCGCGCCCACCAGACGGCCGTCGATCTTCTTCGCGCGCTGCGCCGGCGGATGGCCCGTTGCGTCGAAGAACAGTGTCCAGTCCACATGGCGATCGGCCGGCACCGGGCGGAAGCCGATCAGGTCCGGAAAGATCGCCGTTGGAGCGGCGCCGCTGTTCACGGTGTATGTGTGCCGAATCTGCGAGTGGCCGTAGCGGTACGCCGCGTCGGCGAATTCGAGCGGGATGAACGCGTCCGCGGCGGGACGATAGAACCGGCGTCCTTCACGCAGCAGATCCTCGACTCGATCAGCGCCGACGAGCGACGGCAGGAATTCCCGCAGCACGGCCGTCTGATAATCCCAGCGCAGCTCACGCGCGGCCTCGCCGAACACCTCGGATTCCGGCGTCCCTCGCGCGCGCACGCGATCGACGCCGGCGGGGCTCGTCAGGAGCTTCGCCGCGTCGCTCCGCTGGAACAGAAACGGGTGGCCGACCGGGCCGTCGCCGTACAGGCATTCGAGATTGAGCTGCGGCGATCGCGCGTTCCTGAGACGCGACGGATCGACGTGCGGCTGCGGCGTCGATCGATCGGCCGTGATGTCGTGCGCGACGAACTGCCCGAAGAACGGCCAGCCGGCCGCCTCGGTGCCGAGCGACGCGTCGTCGTCGTTCGCGTCGCCGCAGTCGCAGAGCCCGCCCGCACGGCCCAGCGCACGGAGGAACGATTCGTCGGCGGTGAACGGAGGCAGGTCGGGAAAGAGACGCCCGTAGGAGGTCGGCGCGATCGCGGCGTCGATCCGCGCGCGCGCTCGTGAGAGACAGTGGCGATGTTCCACATGCGGATGTTAGACCGGATTCGGCGGAAGCGGCGCTACCTGTTCGGGTGGGCTCGACGGCGCCGTCGCGATCGAGCGATAACACGGAGGTAGAATGCTCCGAATGCGCGTCGCCGCGACGTTGTGGACCGCACTGCTGCTCGCGACGCTGCCGGCCGCCGGGCCGCAGCAGACCTCGCCGTCGATCGATCCTGGCGTGTACGCCGAAACAGAGAGCGGCACGGTCGCGCTGAAGCAGTCGATCGCCGGCATCGAGATCGCGGGATCGATGCGGTCGAGCATTCAAACGCGCGCGTTCGTCTTTCCGATCTCGAGCTCGACGCTCGACGGCGTGCCGGTCGCGGCCGACGTGGCGGCGTTTCTCGTCAACCTCGCGACGATCGACGACCGCGGCGCCGCCGCGGCGCAGATGCGGTTCATGCTGGCCGAGCCCGCGCGCGAGCCCGACTACGAGACGATGGCCGTCAGGCCCGCGAAGTTCCGCACGGGCCTGTACCGCATCTCGTCGCCGAACCTGGCGCGCGAGTGGATGGCCACCGCGTACGCGAAGCTGACGAACAAGCGGCAGTGGCGCGACAAGCATCCGCGCGCCATCGTGGGCCTGATCGTGAACGGCCAGACGATGTTCCCCGTGCGCATCGACCCGGCTTCGCTCATGCTGCAGCGCTGACGGCGCCTGACCCACCTGACCTACCCGTCCTTTCGTTGACAATCCCTACGGCTGAGGTTATCGTGTCGATCCCCCCGAGAAACACGCATGAAACCTCGTCCGTCCGTCTGGCCGGTTGCGGCAGTGCTGCCCGTGCTGGCTGCCGCTGTGCTGGCCGGCCAGACCGCCGCTCCGACCCTGCTGCTGCGCGCCGACGCGCGCCTGGAGCCGGTGCAGATCTGCGGCACCACGCCGCGGTGGGAGTTGAACGGCCGCCTGCGCGCCGACGCGCTCCCGACCGGCCTCGCAGGCGGCGAGCCGTTCATGTTCGATCAGGACCCGCCGCTCGTCTTCGCCGGCGCATCGAGCTCGCTCACGCTGCGCAACTTCAGCGTCGTCGGCGACTTCCCCGCGGTCACGTTCCGCCGCGTCACGCGCGACGCGCCTGACGGCGTCGTCGAGACGTGGACGCGCGTCTCGATGCGGACCGTCAGCGGACAGATCGTCAGCCTCTTCGAGCCGACGTGGACCGCCGCGGAGATCGATCAGATGTTCTCCGCGCGCCGGTACGGCTTCGATCAGCCGTTCGTCTACTGGGGCGCGTTCGAGGTGGCGGGCGGCGCGGCGCAGCGCTATATCTACGTGCGCACGGGGCTCGCGGGCATTCCGCTGTCGCCGGTGGTCCGCATCAACGATCAGGTGCAGTACGCGAGCGACGTCGTCAACCTCGTCGTCCCCACGTTCGAGGACGCGCGAATTACAGGCGGCATGAACGGCTTCGATCTGGTGAGCGCCGCACGGCTCTTCTATCAGTATTTCGCCGACCGGTACGACGTGCTGGCGCTCTCGCCCGAATCGACCGCCATCGGCGACTTCGGCGCGTTCCACGCGAACGTGCAGAATACGGTGTCGGGCCTCAATCTCAGCACGTTCAACCAGGACGCGCGCTACGGCAGCACGGGCGCGCTGCAGGGGATCGAGGTGTACGCCGGCGCAACGGCCACGCGATACCAGGACACCGATCACGAGATGGCGCATCAGTGGGGATCGGATTTCGACTGGACGCGGATTGCCGGCATCTCGCGCGCCGGGCATCAGCCGGGCGCGCACTCGCCGCTCTGGACCGGAGGCGAGACGTTGATCGGCGCGGTCCTCTTCGGGGATCGCCGCGTGTCCGCGTCGAACGGCCGCTTCACGATCGAGCAGACGCCGCCGCCCGCCGCGTATCACCCGCTCGAACGCTACTCGATGGGCATCCTGACGGCGGACCAGGTTCCCGATTTCGAGCGGACGTGATCCGCGTCCACGGGCCTCGCGTCGGTCCGGCGCCCGCGGCGTGGCGGCGTGCGACGGTACTCGTCTCGCGCGATCGCCTCGCGTCGCGGGCGGAGATGGACTACTGGAATTTCTTCGCGCAGCGCCTCGCCGATCGCCGCGGCGCCGGCCGGCCGACCTTCAACAACTACGTGTCGTTCCCGCGCGCAACCGGCGGCGCGATCGCGCTGCAGACGGCGATCGTGCCGCTGTCGCAGCCGCAGCTCGATCAGCAGCTCGACACCGACACGCCGGTGTTCGGCGCATCGGACTGGCGCGGCGTGACCCTCGGCGCACCCGTGCCGAGCCGGTTCGCGGCGAACCAGACCGTCACGATCACGGGACACGTCACCGCGCCGGATCGATCGGATTTCAGCTCGATCGACCTCGCGTTCTTCAATGTGAGCTCGACGACGTCGGTGGACTTCCGGGGAACAGTGAGCCGATCGGGCGACTTCAGCGTGCCGGTGCGCTTCACCGACGCGCAGCGCGGCGCCTACCAGCTGTCGCTCTATCTGTTCTGGCCGGGCTCGGGCAGCCAGTATCCGCGAAGCTCGCTGAGCACGTTCACGGTCGAGTAGCTACTCGAGGCCGTACTTCCGCAGCCGCACGTACAGCTGCTGGCGCGTCAGGCCGAGCACCTTCGCCGCCTTCGACTTGTTGAAGCGCGCGGTGTGCAGCGCCTGCTCGATCATCACCCGCTCCATCGAGTGCAGATCGCCCGGCGAGGACGCCACGCCGGCGCCGGCCGCGGCGACGTTCGCGACGAACGACGGCGTGAGCTTCGTCGCGACGTTGAACGCGAGATGCTCCACGGTGATCTCGCCGCCGCCGCACAGAATCGCGGCGCGCTCGAGGATGTTGCGCAGCTCCCGCACGTTGCCCGGCCACCGGTAGTCGACGAGCAGGCTGCGCGCAGCGTGCGAGAGGCCCGCCGGCGGCCGGCCGATGCCGCGGCCGATTTCGACGAGCAGCGCGTCGCTCAGCGGAAGGATGTCGTCGCGCCGCTCGCGCAGCGGCGGCAGGTGGATCGCGAACGCGTCGAGGCGCTCGAATAGATCCGCGCGGAAGTCGCCGTCGGCGACAGCGCGCTCCAGATCGTGGTTCGTCGCCGCGATGATCCGCGCGTCTGTGCGAAAGATCTGCGTGCCGCCCAGGCGCTGGAACTCGTGCTCGTCGACGAGCTGCAGCAGCTTCGCCTGCGACGACGGGCTCAGCTCGCCGACTTCGTCGAGGAACAGCGTGCCGCCCACCGCCTGCTCGAGGTGTCCGCTCGTGATGTGAGCGGCGGCGCCGTGGCCGCCGCGCTCGCATCCGAAGAGCTCGGCCTCGAGCAGCTGCTCCGGCAGCGCCGCGCAGTTCACCGCGACGAACGGCCCGTTGGCGCGCAGTGACGCGCGGTGCACGAAGCGCGCGACCACCTCCTTGCCGGTGCCCCCCTCGCCGACCAGCAGCACGGTCGTCTCGCTGTTCGCCGCGTGGGTCGCCTGAGTGAGCACGTGGCGCCAGAGATTCGAATCGCCGACCACGGTGCGGCATCCGGCGCGGGCGTCGAGCTCTTCGACGACGGCGCGCAGGCGCGCTTCGAGCCTGGCGGCGCGCCCGATCGCTTCGTCCGCGCGCTTGAGCAGCAGCGCGCCGCGCTCGCGCGCGAAGGTCAGCGCCACGCGATCGGCGATGCGCTTGCCGAGCGGCACGTCGGCGACCCCGTACTGCGCCGGCGTGAACGAGAGGAACGAGAGGCCGCCGAGGAAGTCGTCGTCGAGCCGGATTGGCAGCCGCAGCGTCGCGCGGTAGCCGTTCTGCGTCGTCCAGAGATGCTGCTGGTCGGGCGCGGCCTGCAGATCGGCGACGAGATCGAAGGCCCAGTGCGGATCGCCCACGAGGCGCGGCGGAACGTCCACGGTCGTCGGGAACGGGCGCGTCGCCGGCGTCTTGCTCGCGTAGACCTTTGCGCGGCGGCCGTCGGACTGGCGGACGGCGAGCAGCAGCGCGTCGTGCGGCAGCACCTTCTGCACGACGGTCGACACACGGTCGAACGCCGACTGCAGATCGCCGCCGTCGAGCACCGCCGCGAGCTCCTCGTCGATGAGATCGCTTTTCTCGCCGCGGGTCCGCATCGCACGCGGCGCCTGCTCGGCGAGCCGCTGATGGGACAGCGCGAGCGCGGCGTACTCGGCGATCCGGCGCGTGACGGCGAGATCGACCGCGGTGTACGGCGCGGCGTCACGTGACGTGAAGTTGAGCGCGGCGAGAATCCTGTCGTCGAGCCGCACGGCGACGCGGATCGACGTGCGCCCGCCCGCGTCCACGACCGGGTGATCGCGCTCGGCCGGGTGCGCCGTGAGGTCGTCCACGATGCGATAGAGCCACGCGTCGGTCTGGACGCGCGGGAACGGCATCGGGCCGCTCTCCGGAAACGGCGCGTCGGACACCGTGCGCGCGTAGACGTCCACCCGCTCGAGGTCGTCGCTGAGGATGCCGAGCGCCGCGAAGTCGAAGCGCAGGACGTCGTTCTGGATCTCGGAGAGGCGATCGTAAATTCCGGCCGCGTCGTGCGCGTGGAAGAACGCCGGCAGCAGCTGCTCGACGGCCTCGAGGCGCCGCAGGAGATCGACTTCGTCGTACGCGGCGGCGAGCGGCCGCGTGTAGTCGGGGACGCACGCCGCCAGCGACTCGAGCGCGTCGATTTGCGAAGCGGTGAGCAGCAGCCGCGACTCGACGAGGCGCGCTGCATGCGCTTCGAGCTCCGACGCCTCCACGCGGCGGTGCTCGGTCTGCCCCGGCCTGAACGCCGCCGCCACGGCATCGCCGCCCGCGCGGTACGCCGTCGCGCCGTACGCGTCCACGTACTCCACTTCGAGATGCGCCGATCCATCCCGGCGTACGACGCCGAGGCCGACAGCGGGCACACATCCGGCCGCTGACCGAAGGAGCGCTCGCACCCCCTCGCACAACAGATCGCTGCCGTTCATGGCCGCGAAGTGTCACACAGCACCGTGCGGCAAGCCAACAGAGAACTATCAGTCAGCAGCAAATTCGATCGCGATCGTGGACGCATGAGCGAAGGAACTGTGACACCAGCGCTCAGTATGCGACGCATTGATGATCGCGGCGTCGGCGGCCGATCCTCCCAATGCGATTCTGTTATGCGCGCTGCGGCCGCGACGACGGGCAACCTGTAGGCGCCGTCGTGCGAGCAACCAAAACCGACAGCGCACCGACGGTTTCGTCGTTGCGCGCGCGACGCGGCGGGGACGCGCCGTGCGATCCGGCGTGTTTTTCGTCTGGCGAGGCGCCGGCGGCCCCAGAGGGGCGTACGACGGGCGCGTTCGCCGCGAGTCCAGCGGCACTGTCCTTGCCTCGATCGGTGGCGGGAGTTGCGATGACCAACGACCGACAGAACTCGTCTTCACGCAACGGCACGCTGCGATCGGTGGCCGTCGTCATGAAGCATGCGCAGCCGGATCTGCTCGACACGCTGCTCGAGGCCGGCGGCTACGACGTCGTGTTCGTCGAATCGCTCGATCGCGCGTACTCGTCGATCAAGCACGCGGCGCCGCAGCTGGTGATCGTGTGCACGGAAGTCGACGATGCCGAGTGCGTGCAGCTGCTGTCGATGCTGCGGCTCGACGCGGACACGTCCGCGATTCCGGTGTGCACGTACTTCATCGAGCCCTGCGAGACCGATGCGGCCAAAGGCGCGATCGATCTCGATCGCTATACTCCGGTGCAGCCCGCCGTCGTCCCGATGAACTGAGAGCGCGCTGCAGAATTACGTGTAGCACAGCCCTTCAGGGCTGCAACGCGCTCTAAACACGCCACGCCCGTGGCGCGAAACAACCAGAGAGAGCCCGGCGGTTGCGCGATTCGCCCGGCTGCAGCACACTCGCGCGCATGGCTACGCACGCTGGATTCGGGGCACACGCGATCGTCGCGTTCGTCGGCACCGCGAACGCGCCGAAGGCGCGCCTGTTCTACCGCGACGTGCTCGGGCTGAAACTCGTCAGCGAGGACGACTTCGCGCTGGTGTTCGACGCGAACGGCACGATGCTGCGCGTCACGAGGGTGCCGAACGTGCAGCCGGCCGGCTACACGGTGCTCGGATGGAGCGTGAAGGACGCAGCCGCGGCCGCGCGCCGGCTGGCCGCCGCCGGCGTCGCGCTCGAACGCTATCCCGGCATGCCGCAGGACGAAGACGGCATCTGGACCTCGCCGGCCGGCGGGCGCATCGCCTGGTTCAAGGATCCCGACGGCAACACGCTCAGCATCGCGCAGCTCTGATCTACTCGCTTCGAAATGCGATCAGCGGATCGGTGCGCATGGCGGCGACTGCGGCGGGCAGCACCGCGGCAGCGCCCGCGGCGACGATCGCGGCGGCCGCGGCAACGGCGCTCAACGCGTCGAGATCCTGCGTCGCGAAGCCGAGGCCGACGAGAACGCGCGCCGTCCAGATCGACAATACGCCGCCGGCGGCGAGCCCCGCGGCCACCATCACCGCGCCGGGCGCGGCGGTGGCGCCGAGTATGCGCGCTCGATCGGCGCCCAACGCCATCCGGATCGCGAGCTCGGTGCGGCGGCACGCGACGTCGTGCGCGACGACGCCGAAGAGGCCGATGCTCCCGAGGACGACGGCGAGGAGCGCGAATCCCAGGAACGTCGCCGTCAGCACGCGCCGCGCCGGTACGCCCGGCGACGCTGAGACGACGTCCGCCATCGGCCGCGCCCGGTACACCGGCAGCGCCGGATCGAGGCGCGCCGCCTCGTCGCGCACCGCCGCGATCACGTCCGCGTCCGGACGGCCGCTGCGCACGACGATCACGTTCGAGTGCGACGGCTCCTGCAGCGCCGACACGTACACGGTCGGCACGATCCCTTCGTCCAGCGCGCGATGCTTCACGTCGCCGGCGACGCCGACGACTTCCGCGGTTTGCGCCGCGGGTGGAAACCACACGCGGCGGCCGACGGGATCGTCGGACGCGAACAGCCGCTCCGCGAGCGAGCGGCTGACGACCACGCGCGGCGGCGCGGCGGCGTTGTCGCCCGAGTCGAACGATCGGCCGGCGACGATGGGAATCCGCATGACGTCGAAGTAGCCCGCGCTCGCCGCGCGAACGACCGCCTCGCGGCCGGCGTCGTTCGGGCGCGCCGCGACGACGCGGCGTCCGCGATCGCCGGTCAGCGGCAGCTCGTCGACGATCGAAACCGCGCGTTCCCCGAATCGATCCTCCAGCGCGCGCTGCAGCGCCGTGTAGAAGGCCGCCACGCGCGCGGCGGTGGTGTACTGCGCCGCGGGCAGCGACAGGTTCATCGTCGTCACGCCGCGCGCGTCGAAGCCGGGGTTCACGTCGAGCATGCCGTACAGGCTGCGGCCGAGAATCGCCACCGACGCGAGCAGGACGAACGCGAGCGCGACCTCGCCGGTGACGAGCGCGCGCCGCAGCGTGCGCTCGCGCGGCGGCGGCGTGGCGCCGCGGCGCAGCCCCTCCACGATGCTGCGGCGCGAG
>QHWK01000643.1 GCA_003223775.1 Acidobacteriota bacterium | reverse complement strand
CGCGATCTGTTTCCTCGCGACGATCTATCCCGCCCGCCAGGCGGCGAAGCTCGATCCGGTGCAGGCCCTGAGATATGAGTAAAGTTAAAAGTTAAAAGTTAAAAGTTAAAAGTTAAAAGTCAAAAGTTAAAAGTTGAAAGTGTTGCCTTTTCACTCTAGCCGTTTAACTACGTCTACTTTCCATCTTCGACCTTCCGACTTTAACTTTTGACTTTTAACTTTTAACTTTTAACTTTGATGTCCTTTCTCGACGCGCGCGGCCTCGTCAAGAGCTATCCGGTCGGCGGACAGTCGCTCACGGTGCTTCGCGATCTCGATCTCCAGGTGGACGCCGGCGAGATGGCGGCGGTCGTCGGCGCGTCGGGCGTCGGCAAGAGCACGCTGCTGCACCTGCTCGGCGGCCTCGATCGCGTCGATCAGGGGACGATCGCGATCGACGGCACTGACCTGACGCGGTTGAGCGACGCCGAGATCGTCGCGTTCCGGAACCACAGCGTCGGCTTCGTCTTCCAGTTCCATCATCTGCTGCCGGAGTTCAACGCGGTCGAGAACGCGGAGATGCCGATGCGCATCGCGCGCATGCCGCTCGCGGACGCACGCGCGCGCGCCGACGAGCTGCTGCGCCGCGTCGGCCTCGGCGAGCGGTTGACGCACGTGCCGGGCATGCTCTCCGGCGGCGAGCAGCAGCGCGTGGCCGTCGCCCGGGCGCTGGTGATGCGTCCGAAGCTGCTGCTCGCCGACGAGCCCACCGGCGATCTCGACGAGGCGACGGCGGAATCGCTCCACGGCCTGCTGCGCGAGATGCACCGCGATTTCGGCCTGACGTCGGTGATCGCGACGCACAACCCGCGGCTCGCCGCCGCGTGCGATCGCGTGTGGCGGCTGGAGTCCGGCCGGCTTACTGTCGCGTAAGCCGGGCCCTTCATCCTCGCCGCCGGCGGCCCTGAACGCGCCGCCCGACATCGTGATCGTGAACACGATGAACGCGGCATCCGAGTACACACGGTCGACGCCAGGACAGGCGACCTCTCGTCCGATCGGGACGACGACGCGCGTGGCGCCGTCGCGCCGCACGATGTCGCGGAGACGCGCGCACCGCGCCGCGGGGTCGGAGTCGGCGTAGAACGCCTCCGCGCGCCGGAGTCGATCCCGCCACTCGAGCACCTCGACGTCCCGGTACGGATGCGTCTTCGCGTCGACGACGATCGGCGATCGCGTGCGCAGCCGGAAATCCTCCATGCCGGGAGGAATCAGATACACATCGGCATTCGGCGCGCCGCCGGCGACGTACGCGCGCAGCGGCGAGTCGATCCGGCGATCCACTGCGCGCGCCTCGCGAAGGGTGCCCGCGATCCCGAACGCGACGACGAGCGACGCAACGACGATGGCGGGCATCCGCCAGCGATCGGCACGGAGCCCGATGCGACGGTGAATCGACTCGACGGCTGCGCCGACGAGAACCGCTGTCGAGATCGGCACGAGCCACACGGAGACGCGCCACGGAAACTGAAGCGCCAGCATCGGATCGGGAAACGCGGCGAGCAGCAGCGATCCGGCGACGCCGACGACGACTGCCGGCCACAGCAGCGGAAAGATCGGACGCCGCCGCACGATCCCGAGCGCGGCCGCGCAGATCGCCGCCTTCAGGATCGCCGCGGGACCGAACCAGGCCGCGACGCGCGCGTGCAGCGCGATCCGCTCGTCGGCGAGGATCTCGGCCGCGCGCCGAAACGTCCCCGCATCCGTTGGCCCGAACGTCGCCGCCGCATAGAGCACCGCCGGGGCGACGAGCGCGAGGCTCGCCGCCGCCACGGCGGCCGCTCGCGCGCGCTCTCCGCGCCGCGCCAGCACGCCGGCGTACGCCGCCGTCAAGAGCGCCGCGCTGAGCAGATACGTCGCGTGCAGCGTCGCCGCGGCGCTCGACCACAGGACGGCTCGAAACGGCCGGCCGCGCAAAAACGCGTAAATGGAGACGAGGAGCAGCACGCCCGCGACGCTCGGCTGCAGCACACGGCCGAGCAGGTACTGGCTGGCGACGCCGTCGACGAGGAGCGCGCGCGCGTCGACGCCGAACGCGCGCATCGAGGTCGACGCGAGCCACCTCGAATGGCAGAGCGCGACGACCGCGGTCGTGGCGGCGAGCGCCGGATCGCCGGCGCGCCATCCGAACGTCGCGCGCACGATGCCGACGAGTGCCCACGCATAGACGGCGACGGCGGCCAGAAAGGCACCGCCCAGCGCGACAAAAATCGGCGCGCGGAGCGCCGGCGCGGCGAGCGCCGTGAAGACCGGAAATGGATCCGCGGATCGCGCCATCGAGTCGCGCGCAAGATCGCCCCATCCGGCGCGTGCAGCGGCGTGCAGGAGGTAGCTGTTCTGGTTCTCGCTGAGCACGGCGCCGGCGCCGTACGCGGCGGCCAACATCATGCACATCACGACGGCGCGGATCTGGCACCGAACGTCTCGTACACCCGTCATAAGGGTGGGGCGAGATCCCTAGATGTGGCAGTCACTTATCGGAGAGAGGCTCTGTGTTTCGCGGCAGCGATGCCGTATAATGTGGTCACGTCTCCCGTGACCCCAACACCATCTGCTTTCACGTAGGTACGCCGGATGTTCGAACGGTACACCGAAAGGGCCCGACGAGTACTTTTCTTCGCTCGCTACGAGGCCAGCCAGCTCGGCAGCATCTCGATCGAGACCGAGCATCTGCTGTTGGGGCTGATTCGCGAAGGCAAGGGGCTCACGAGCCGCATCTTCGCGCGCTCGCATCTCTCGCTCGAGAACATCCGCAAAGAAATCGAAGGACGCACGGTCTTCCGCGAGAAGGTCTCGACGTCGGTCGAGATTCCGTTCAGCGCCGAAACCAAACGCGTTCTGCAGTTCGCGGCTGAAGGGGATGCGGTTGAACACCGTGCGCGAGGACATCGTCCAGCTGCTCAACGAGAAGACGACGCTGACGCGCGTGAAGGAAACGCCGCTGCTCGCCGAGTTCAGCCGCGATCTCACCGAGTCGGCGATGAAGAACCAGCTCGATCCGCTCGTCGGCCGCGAGCACGAGCTCGAGCGCGTGCAGCAGGTGCTCTGCCGGCGCACGAAGAACAACGCCGTGCTCATCGGCGAGCCGGGCGTCGGCAAGACCGCGATCGTCGAGGGGCTCGCGCAGAAGATCGTCTACGGCGACGTGCCGCACTTTCTCGCCGACAAGCGCATCCTCGCCCTCGACATCTCGCTGATTGTCGCCGGCACGAAGTACCGCGGTCAGTTCGAAGAGCGCCTCAAGGCGATCATGAAGGAGCTGACCGACAACCCGAACATCATCGTCTTCATCGACGAGCTGCACACGCTGGTGGCGCGGGATCGGCGGAAGGATCGCTCGACGCCGCGAACATCCTGAAGCCGGCGCTCAGCCGCGGCGAGATCCGCTGCATCGGCGCGACGACGCCGGCCGAGTACCGCAAGTACATCGAGAAGGATCGCTCGCTCGAGCGGCGCTTCCAGGCGATCAAGGTCG
>QHWK01000642.1 GCA_003223775.1 Acidobacteriota bacterium | reverse complement strand
GAGCGACGAGGCGCGGCGCGCGCGCATCAAGCGCGCCGCCGTCCGCGACCTCGTGCTCGCCGCGATGGAGGAGCTGAAGCTCGACGCGCTCGCCTATCCGCCGCTCGCGCGCAAGGCGGCGATCCTCGGCGAGGCGCAGAGCGGCGGCACCAACTGCCAGCTGAGCGCCAGCTCCGGCCTCCCCGCGATCAGCATGCCCGCCGGCTTCACCGACGACGGCGTGCCGGTCGCGATCGAGCTGCTCGGCCGCGAGTGGAGCGAGCCGTGGCTGCTCGGCGCGGCCTACGCCTACGAGCAGGCGACGCACCCTCGCCGCCCGCCGTCGACGACGCCGGCGCTGGTTGACGGCAAGCCGCCTGCGCTGCGCACCGTCGTCGTCGCCGCCGGTTCCGTGCGGACGACGTTCGTCTTCGACGTGACGACGCGCCGCGTGAAGTACGACGTGATGACGATGGCCGGCGCCGACTCGGCGATTGCCGCCGCCGTTCACCGCGCGACCGAAGGCCCGAACGGCGCCGTCGTGTTCCGGCTGCTCGACGGCATGGGCAAGCCGATTCCGGGCGACGCGACGCTCGGCGGCGCCGACGCGGCCGCGTTCGAGAGCGGGAAGCTGTACGTCGAGGTCATTACGAAGAGCGGCGCGCACCAGCGCGCGAAGATCGAGACCGGCGGCTGAAATTAAGAATTAAGAATTCGGAATTAAGAATTCGTCGTCACGCTGTCACCACCGGTCTCAACGAATTCTAAATTCTTAATTCCTGCAATTCTTAATTGCAGAGTCAGTCCCCTCCGCTTCCCTTGAACTGGTCGTCCTCTTCGGCGAAGAGCACGTTGAAGCTGGTGAGCGAGCCGTAGCACCCGCTGATGTAGCCCTGCAGCTTCACCTTCACGTCGTCGGGCAGATCCGCGGCGTTCACCTGCTGCTCGAGCGAGCGCAGGCGATTGCGCAGCATCACGACTTTGTGAAAGAAGGTTTCGATCGGCCAGCTCTTCTCCTGCAGGCCGGGCGTGCCCGGGCGCAGGACGAAGGTGCCGTTGCGCCATTTGTCCGCGGGCGCGACCGGCGTGATGCCGGTCTCTTCGCGAATCACGCGCCGCAGCAGCAGTTCGAGATCGTCCGCGTCGCCGAGCGGCATCGGTGGACCCGTCCTTTCGCGTTCGCTGACAATCGGAAACGTCTCGCGATCGGCGGTGGAGCGCGATCGACCGGCGGGCGGCGCCGCCTGACGCTGTCCGCCGGACGTCCAGGGCGAGGCCGGCGCCTGCCCGCCGAGGTCGGATGGACGCACGCGGGGGCCGCCGCGATAGTTGTGCTCGCTGTGGCAGTAGCCGCACGCGACGCGGATCGGCCGGCCCTCGTCGTCGGCGGCGATCACGGTGTGCAGGCGATCGGTCTTGCAGACGCGGCAGAAGTCCTCGAGCGATTCGCCGGCGCGGTAGCGTCGTCCGGATGCATCCATCCCGAATGCTATGATCGCAGACGCGCGGGAGACGCACAAATGAAGCGAGGCGACGGCATCTTGTTCAGCGGCGGCGCCGCGGGCGCGGAGGCGGCGTTCGGCGCCTGCGCCGAGGCCCACGGCGTCGAGGAAGTGAACTTCACGTTCGAAGGGCACAAGATCGTCCGCCACCGCGGCGTGCGCGTGCTGAACCACGAGGAGCTGCAGGCCGGCGATGTCAGCCTCGAGTACGTCTCACGCCTCATGCACCGGCGCTACACCGATGCGCCGACGATCCGCAAGGTCCTGCAGACGCTCGGGTATCAGGTGAACAGCGGCCAGGAGACCTACGTCGTCGGCGCGATTCTCGACGACGGGACGGTGCGGGGTGGCACCGGATGGGGCGCGGAGTTCGCGAAGCTGTGCAACAAGCCGCTGCACGTCTTCGATCAGGAGAAGAACGCCTGGTTCACGTGGACCGGCGAAGACTGGCGCAAGCGCAGCTCCACCGACGCCCCGCTGATCACGCATCCGCACGTCACCGGGACCGGCACCCGGACGCTGAAGGAGAACGCGAAGAAGGCGATCGATCTGCTCTTCAGCCGATCGTTCGAGCGATAACCGCGCTCGACGCGTATGCGGCGTCATGCGACGCGGTGGACTATCGAGCGGGGAAGTCGGGCTTGGTGTCCCGCAGGATCTCGAGGATCGCGAGGCGGGCGTCCGGCGTGAGCGCGCGGTAATCCGGGTGCGCGGTGCCGCCGCCTGACAGCGTGTCGATCATCCGCCGATACACGACCGTCCGCACAGCTGCCGGCAGCGCGTCGAACGCGTCCGAATAAATCATGTAGCTGCACGGATACCGGAGCAGGCGATTGACGAGATCGAGCTGGCCGAACGACCGGCCGCGGCGATCTTTCGGCGTCGTCGCCTCCAGATGGCGTGCGAAGCCGGGCAGCGGCGACAGCGGCACCGACGGCGGCGCTTCTCCGGTGAACAGCAGGTAGTCGGCGAGCTCCGTTGCCAGACTGCGAACGGCCGGCGCCGCCTCGGGTGCGCTGCCGCCGGCCGACGCGATCCGCGCCTCCCAGTCGAGCCGCGTCAGCAGGTTGATCGCGTGCATCTGGTGGTCGAACACCAGCAGCCCGACGATGTCGCTCGATCCCGAGAGATAGCCGTGCGCCTCCGGCGCGCTCGTCATCCAGTCGACAAACACCTGGTTCGACGTGTTGCCGCGCCCCGAGAACGTGATGTTGCCGCCGTGCGCGCGCTGCGTGTATGGCGCCGGGCCGTCCTCGGAAGTGACGAACCATCCGCCCCAGCGATCCGGGTGCGGCGTCCGGTGATCGACGTCGTAGCTGCCCATCTGCGGCATCACGTTTCCATCGTCGCCGACGAAATTGCTGCGCGCGAGGATCCCCGGGACGTTCAGCGTGCTCGCCGACACGTGGCACGAGAGGCAGGTCGTGCGCCGCGTGAAGATCGGCGGATCGGCCAACTGGTCGATCGTATAAAAGACGACGCCCTGCTGCGGATCGTGCGCGGCGACTTCGATCATCG
>QHWK01000641.1 GCA_003223775.1 Acidobacteriota bacterium | reverse complement strand
CGTGCCGGGCGCGACCGTCACCGCGAAGAGTCCGTCCACCGGCTTCACGCGGACCGAAGTGAGCGACGCAGAGGGCGTCTATCGTCTCGCCGCGCTTCCGGTTGGCGTCTACGAGGTGACCGCGGAGCTGCAGGGATTCCAGACCGTCGCGAAGAAAGACGTCGGCGTGAACGTGGGACAGATCGTCGCGATCGACTTTCCGTTGAAGGTCGCGGCGCTGGCCGAAACGGTCAACGTCACCGGCGCGTCGCCGCTCATCGAAACCACCTCCTCGGCGGTCGGCGGCCTCGTCGATGTGAAGCGCATCGAGACCATTCCGCTCAACGGACGCCAGTTCGCGAACCTTGCGGCGACGATCCCGGGCGTCGGCCTCGCGTTCCACACCGACCCGACCAAGAGCACGCAGTTCTCGCCGCAGATCAACGGCGGCAACGGCCGCAACATCAACTACCAGATCGACGGCGGCGACAACAACGACGACACCGTCGGCGGCCTGCTGCAGCTGTTCCCGCTCGAGGCGATCGAACAGTTCAACTTCCAGACGCAGCGCTTCAAGGCCGAGTACGGCCGCAGCAACGGCGGCGTGATGAACATCGTGACGAAGAGCGGCACGAACACGCCGTCGGGCAGCGTGTTCGAGTCGTTCCGCGACAAATCGCTCAACTCGGAATCCGAGAGCGAGAAGCTGGGCGGGACGGGCAAGCAGGACTATCGCCGGAACCAGTTCGGCGGCAGCTTCGGCGGTCCGATCATGAAGGACAAGGCGCATTTCTTCGCCGCCATCGAGCGGACGCAGCAGGACACGACGCAGGTGGTCGACACGTCCGGCCTGTTCCCCGACCGCGACGGCGTCTTCCCGGTGCCGTACCGCGAGAACCTGGTCACCGCCAAGGTCACGGCAAACCTGAACGCCGCGCAGTACCTGTCGGTCCGCTACGGGTTCAACAACAACTCGCAGCCGTACAATGCGGCCCGCAACAGCACGTTCGACAACTGGGGCGACAGCGCGAACAAGTTCAACTCGATCAACCTGAACCACAACTGGGTGATGGGCGGGTCGAAGCTGAACGAGTTCATCTTCCAGTACGCCGATTTCAGCAACAACATCGCCTCCCGCAGCTCGGACCCGAATCAGTTGTTCCCGAACGGCGTGAGCATCGGCGCCAACCCCAACACGCCGCAGACGACGCAGCAGCGGAAGTTCCAGTTCCGCGACGACTTCTCGTGGCACCTCACGGGCAAGGGCGGCCTCGGCCACGACTTCAAGGTCGGCGCGAGCCTCATCAACGAGCCGCACCTCTTCATCACGTTCAACACGGGCAAGGGCGCCGTGTTCTACACGCACGTCGACAACACGCTGAACGGGCCGATATCGGCGGTCACGATCAGCGACGGCGACGCCGCGGCGAACATTCCGACGAAGCAATTCGCGACCTATGTGCAGGATGACTGGCGGGTGAACGATCGGCTGACGATCAACCTCGGCTTGCGCTATGACATCACGACCGGGCTGAGCGACATCGACGAGTCCCTGAACCCGAACTTTCAGCTGGTTCGCAACGCGGCGATCGCCGGAAAGTTCAACAGCCTGGCGCCCCCGGTTCGCGACTTGATGAACCACTTCGCATCCACTCCTCGGATCGACAAGAACAACATCCAGCCGCGCATTGGCGCGATACTCGACGCACGAGGCAACGGCAAGGACATCATCCGAGCGGGCTGGGGCGTCTACACCGATTTCGGGTACACGAACTCGAACGTGCTGTTCGCGGCGGCCGATTCGAGCGGCCAGGGATTCGGCAACACGTTCAACGTGGGTCCCGTCGCGGCGGGCATCCGCAATCCGGACGGCTCGTTCTTCCGCGTCGGCCAGCCGCTCGCGAACATCGCCAGCCAGAACCAGGCGGCGCCGCTCGGCCCGGGCCAGTTCCCGCTGTTCGGCCAGTGGGTTGACCCGCTGCTGCAGCAGCCGTATCAGATCCAGACCAACGGCGGCTGGTCGCACGAGCTGAACGCCGATACGGTCTTCAGCGCCGACGTCGTCTATTCGCTGGGCCGCGACCTGAATACGCGGCCGCGCGTGAACCAGCGGATTCCGGGCAGCCTCTCGAACCCGCGCATCATCTCGAACGCGATCGGCACGGCGCTCAACCCGAACACGAACGGCAACCGCCCGGCGGCGAGCGTCGGCAAGAGCGAATACGACGCGCTGATTCTCGGCCTGCGCCGCCGCCTGTCGAAGGGGGTCGACTTCACGGTCGGCTATGCGCTGTCGCGTTCGATGAGCAACATCGGCACGGCCGTCGATCAGCTCAACACCGCGAACATCCAGGACCCGAACAATCCCTTCGACGCGCCGGTGCAGTTCGGACCGACGACCGACACTGATGCGCGGCACCGGATCA
>QHWK01000640.1 GCA_003223775.1 Acidobacteriota bacterium | reverse complement strand
GGCGTCGTGCCGCAGCAGCCGCCGACGATGTTCACGAAGCCGTTCTCGGCGAAGTCCCGGATCAATCGCGCCGTCGCTTCGGGAATCTCATCGTAGCCTGTTTCGCTCATCGGATTGGGAAGGCCGGCATTCGGATAACACGACACGAACGTGTCGGCGACGCGTGCCATCTCCTCGATGTATGGCCGCATGAGCGCCGCGCCGAGCGCGCAATTCAGCCCTACGGCCAGCGGTTTCGCATGCCGGACCGAATTCCAGAATGCCTCGGTCGTCTGCCCGGATAACGTTCTTCCGGACGCGTCGGTGATCGTGCCGGAGATGATGATCGGCAAGCGGATGCCGTGCTCATCGAAGTAGCTGTCGATCGCGAAGAGCGCGGCCTTGGCATTCAGGGTATCGAACACCGTCTCGACCAGCAGGAGATCGACACCGCCGTCGATCAGCGCCGCAACAGCCTCGTCGTATGCCGCGACCAGCTCATCGTAGCTCACGTTGCGAAAACCCGGATCGTTGACGTCCGGAGAGATCGTCGCGGTGCGGTTGGTCGGGCCCAGCGCGCCGGCGACGAAGCGCGGCTTGTGCGGCGTCTTCGCCGTCCAGGCGTCGGCGCACTCGCGCGCGATCCGCGCCGCGGCGAGGTTGATCTCGCGCACCCGGGTCTCGAGCCGGTAGTCGGCCTGCGCGATGCGAGTCGCGTTGAATGTGTTGGTCTCGATGATGTCGGCGCCGGCCGCGAGAAACTCATCGTGGATCGCGCGGATCACGTCGGGACGGGTCAGCGCCAGTAGATCGTTGTCTCCCTTGAGATCGTGCGCATGGCCCTGCAGGCCGCACGCGGCGGGGCCGCGATAATCGGGCTCGGAGAGCGCTCGGCCCTGGATCATGGTGCCCATTGCGCCATCGAGAATCAGGATCCGCTCGGGGAGGAGCTTGGTGAGCAACGCTGTCTTGTCGGTCGTCTTCATGGTCGGTCCCATCAAACAAAAAACCCGGTCAGCTTGCCGCCGAGCGGGTTTCGGTCGAAAACCGCTTTAGCTGCATTTGTAGAGCGCCCGCAAGCTGCCGGGCGCATACTCGCAACACCCGGATCAAATCGGCGCTATAGGTCAAGGTACGGCCTGCAGCGCGCCTTGTCAACTCCGGCGCCGCGAATCCGGTAACATCGACTCGCGATAGCCGCGACACCGCGATGCTCGATCCCGATATCCGCCGCTTGCTCGACACCGTGTTCGCTGTGCCGCCGGACTCTGCAGCACCGAGCATCGCAGAGCTTCGCGCCGCTGCGGAAGAAGCGCCGAAGCTCCTCGGCGGCGAACCGGAAATCGTGGCGTCGATCCGCGACCTGCATGCGCGACAAGCTTTGCCGGATTCTCGCCAACCGGCTCGGCGCGGTCGTGGTGGCCGTCGACTATCGCCTCGCGCCGGAAAATGTCTATCCGGCCGCGCTCGACGATGTCGAAGCCGCGTGGCGCTGGGCGCGTGCCGAGGCGCCCGCGCTCGAAGCTGACGGCGAGCGTTTCGCCGTAGCCGGCGACAGCTCCGGCGGCAACCTTGCCGCGGCGTTGACGCTGCGCTTGCGCGCACAAGGCGCGGCGCAACCCGAGCTGCAAATCCTGCTCTACCCCGCGCTCGACGCGACATGCTCGCGCGCGTCTTATCGCGAGTTTGCCGAGGGCTACAACCTGAGCGGCGCGCAGATGGCCTGGTACTGGGATCTCTATCGGGCCGGCGCAGCGCCCGACGCGCCCGAGCTCTCGCCCATCGCGGCGGCGCATCTGTCGGATCTTCCGCCGGCTGTCGTCGCACTGGCGGCCGCGGACGTTCTGCGCGACGACGGCCGCGATTATGCGCAGCGTCTCGAAGCCGCCGGCGTGCCGACGCGCGTGGTCGACTGCGCCGGCATGATCCACGGCTTTCTGCGCTGGACGGGAGAGGTGCCAGCGGCACTTGTCTGGATCAACGCGATCGCGGTCGCTGCGCGTGAGCTCTCCACGTCTCGGCGCGTCTGAACCGTCAGGCTCTGGCATGTCGGCCCACGGCACTCTCGGCACGCTGTTCTACGCTGCCGACAAGACGCGCGCGAGCGCGGGCGAAGTCGCGTGGTACGCAGCGCGCCTGCCGCGCGACGCAGGCCCGGTGCTCGAAGCGATGGTGGGGTCGGGAAGGTTGCTCGTGCCGTTGCTCGAAGCCGGCTTCGAGGTGCACGGCGTCGACAGCTCGGAGGCCATGCTTGCGAATTGCGAGCAGCGGATCGCGATCGGCGGTCGGGCAACCCAGCTCTATCGCCAGAATGTCACGACGCTCAATCTGCCGACTCGGTACGCTGCAGCATTCATCGCCGCCGGCTCGTTTCAGCGGCTCGCCGATCCTATCGACGCGCTCGACACA
>QHWK01000639.1 GCA_003223775.1 Acidobacteriota bacterium | reverse complement strand
GACCCCTGGCCGCGCCGCGTCTTCGTCCTGGACGATCGCGGCGCGCGGTATCCGCTCGATGCGGCCGAAGCGCCGCTCACCGCGCCGCTCGACGCCGGCGAAGTCCGCACGACCGCGCGGCGCCTCACGCTGCCCGCGGCCGCACGCCCGGTCGGATTCTTCGTCGACCAGTCGGACGGCTCCGCGCCAGCCCTGCGCTGCCTGATCGTCGGCGGCTCGTGTTGGTACGCGCCGCCTCCGCATCGCGCGATCGCTTTCGACTAGGTCGCTCCGCTACATCCTCTTCTTCCTTCGGCTCACCGCGAGACAACGAAGGGCAGCCACGCGTCGGGCAGCTGAAGCTCCGCCGCGTGAATGGCCGCATCCATGGCGCGCGCCGCGGCGGCGGGCGCTGTGTGGCGCGCCTGCAAGCCGTCCGCAAGGCGCTGCAGTGTGTGCCGCGCGGCAATCTGCGCCTGGCGCCGTTTGTCGGCGAACCGGCCGGTGCCCGCGTGCGCCGCCGCGCGCGCATCCCCGCGCACGGCCTTCAGCGCATCGAGCCGCGCGCGATTGACCGGCTCGAAGGGCAGCTGGTCCTGAAACCGCGCGTCCGAGCCCGTATCCACGTTCGCCGCGGCGGCGATGGCGCGCTGCCGCTCCACCTCCGCCCGGTAGCACTGAAAACACAGCGTTCGCGAGGCGTTCGGCTGCCGGGAACGGCGCGGCCGGCCCTGCGCCGCGCGCGCGAGCGCCTCTCGGCAGGCGGGACACAGGGCCTTCGGCCGTTTGCCCTCGAGCTCGCCGCCCGGGAAGCTCATCCACTCACCCGCCTCGACGTCCGCCGGTACGTTTCCGATGCCCCGAGACATCCTCGCCTCCTGACAGCACGAGTCTAGCGGCGGGGTGTGACAGGGCAGGTCAATCCATTGCGGATTGCGGATTGCGGATTGCGGATTGCGGATTGCGGATTGCGGATTGCGGGCGACGCTGTCAGATCGTGACGTGCTGCACGGGATTACCGCACGCCTCGAGAAAGCGGGTGAAGTCGGTCGTCGCGATCACGTAGGTGCGGGTGTTGATGTTCGGGTGAAACGAGACGCGCGAGGTTGCGCGCAAATCGCGATCGAGGACGACGCGGACGATGTGAGGGCGATCGTTGATCAGGCCGAACGGCGACACCGATCCCGGCGTGAGGCCGAGATGGGCCATGAGGCGCTCGGGAGACGCGAAGCTCAATTTGCCGTCGCCGATCTGGTCGGCCACGGCCCGCAGGTCCGCGCGCTTCGAGTGCAACAGGACGACGAGGTAGTGGCGGTTGCCTTTCTGGTTGCGCAGAAACAGGTTCTTGCAGTGCGCCGCGTCGATCCCCGCCCAGTATTTCTGCGCTTCCTCGACCGTCGCGACCGCCGGATGCTCGTGGCGCTCGTACGCGATGCCGAGCTCCGCGAGGCGGGCGGCGACGGCGGGCTCGGGATCGGACATCGGCGAAGTAAGAGCGCGGTCCAAACGCGCTCTAAGTATAGAGAGCGACGAGTGACAGCCGCCAGGCAGCCCTTCCGCGAACTTCTCTTGACGCTATGTCGTCTAACGCCATATCGTCTGACGACATATGACCAAGCGGGACCCCGAGTCGCTCCTGCCGCTCACCCCGGCGATGTTCCACGTGATGGTCGCGCTGGCCGACGGCCAGACGCACGGCTACGCGATCATGAAGGACGTCGAGCAGCTCACCGGCGGCGCCGTGCGGCTGAGCACCGGCACGCTCTACGGCATCATCAAACGTCTCTTGAACGACGGCCTGATCCGCGAAGCCGCGTCGGCGGCGCACGACGACGAGCGGCGGCGATCGTACGAGCTGACGGCGTTTGGCCGCGACGTCGCGCGCGCCGAGGCGGCGCGGCTGGAGCAGACGCTCGCGATGGCGCGGCGCAAGGCGCTCTTCCGCCGCGCGTGAGCGCGGCCGCGCACGGGAAGGCATCCACATGACTGAGAGGCACGCCTCACGCGCCGAGCGCATCTTCCGCCGTCTCCTTCGCCTGTTCCCGGCCGACTTCCGCGGCGATTTCGGCGACGAGATGACGGCCGCGTTCCGCGATCAGCGGCGCGACGTCCTCGCGCGCGGCGGCTCGCTCTCCGCGATGCGCCTCTGGTGGGACACGCTGCACGGCGTGCTCACCACAGCGCCGCGCGAGCATCTCGATCTGCTGCGCTCCGACGTCCGCTACGCGCTGCGCGGCCTGCGCCGCAACCCCGCCTTCACGATCGTCGCCGTGCTCGCGCTCGCCGTCGGCATCGGTGCGAACACCGCGGTGTTCACGATCGTCAACGGCGTCCTGCTGCGCGCGCTGCCGTACCACGATCCAGGCGCGCTCGTCGCCATATACGAGAAGGTGCCGACGGCGCCCGTGCCGAAGTTCGAGTTCTCGGCGCCGGACTTCGGCTTCGTCCGCGCGAACGCACGATCGTTCGACGGCATGTTCGCCTATCGCAACGAATCGCTCGAGCTCTCCGGCGTCGCCGAGTCGCAGCGCATCGTCGGCGCCCGCGTCTCGCCCGACATGTTCGCCGTGCTCGGCGCGGCGCCGGCGCTCGGCCGCACGCTCTCGGCCGACGACGACGCGCAGAACGCGAAGGTGGCGGTGATCGACTACGGCTTGTGGTCGCGCGCGTTCGGCCGCGACCCGCAGGCCGTCGGGCGGACGATCTCGCTCGATCGCCAGCCGTACACCA
>QHWK01000571.1 GCA_003223775.1 Acidobacteriota bacterium | reverse complement strand
CAAGGCGGTCGTCCGGCGGCTGATCGAAGCATTCAACGACGGACGGCTCGACGACGGCGCGGCGCTGCTCGCCGAGGGGTACGTGTATCGCGGGCCGGCCGGCGACATGCACGGTCCGCAGGGATGGAAGCAGCTCGCGGCGATGTATCGCAGCGCGTTCCCCGACGTCGTGCTCACGATCGATCAGCAGATCGCCGAAGGCGACACGGTCGCGACGCGGTTCACCGCGCGCGGCACGCATCGCGGCGAGCTCGCCGGCGTCGCGCCGAGCGGCCGCTACATCACGCTTCCCTGTCTGATGTTCACGCGGCTCGTGAAGGGCATCATCGTCGAGGACTTCGAGCAGTTCGATCAGCTCGGCATGTTCCAGGCGATCGGCAAGCTTCCCGCCATCGCCGCGTCGGCGTAACCGCCGCGCCTCCCACCTGCGATCCAGGATCAGATCCAGGATCGGATCCAGGATCCGATCCTGGATCTGATCCTGGATCCGATTCCGCGGCCCCTCACACGGATCACGGCTGCACGAGATTGCACGTACGCGCGTGATACTTATTGTCCTCTATTGTCCTCTAGAGCTCGCTATAGTAGTTTGAGTCGCGGCAGATTTCTCGAACCGATATCACACGCACCACCGGAATGGGGCGCGATATGAACCTGCACAGAGAGCACGGCTTCACGCTGATCGAACTGCTGATCGTGGTCGCGATCGTCGGCATCACGGCGGCCATCGCGGCGCCCGAACTGCTGCGCGCGCGCATGTCGGGGAACGAAGCGTCGGCGATCGCGACGATGCGGGCCATCTACAGCGCGCAGTCGACCTACGCGTCGAGCTGCGCGCACGGCGGCTATGCGCAGTCGCTCGAGGATCTCGCCAAGACGTCGGGCCCGGGCAACGCCGCGTTCGTCAGCCCGGACATCGCCGTCAACGGCGTGACGAAGAGCGGCTATGTAGTGAACCTCGGGCCGGGGACCGTCGCGTCGGTCGTTACGGCGAAAGCGAGCACCTGCAACGCGGCGGCAGACGACGCGATCGCGTCGTACTACGCCGAGGCGCACCCGTCCATCGTCGGATCCTCGGGCCAGCGCTCGTTCGGCGTCAGTCAGCACGGCACGATCTTCCAGGACACCACGGGCGCGACCTTCACGAGCGTCTTCGCCGCCAACGCGACGCCGGTCCAGTAAGCACGGACGACCCGGACGACGTACGACGCAGAACCCGCAGAATCAGCAGATAAGGAGTTCTGCGAGCTCTGCGAGTCCTGCGTTGGATGTCGTGTCGTCCCTCCGCCGCGCGCAGCGTGCACACTCCCCGACTCGCCGTCGCCCGTGTCCGAGCCAATCTCCCGCCCGTTTGCGCATTCACGACGGGAGCGGCACAGCAATGGTGGCGACAGACCAGGACGCGATCGCAGCGGCCGATACGGCGGCGCGCGCCGCCCGCGCGCGGTCGCTCCTCTACAGCCTCGACTACGACCTGGCCCGAGCCGCGCTTGGCGACGCGATCGCCGCCGATCCGCGGAATCCCTCGGCATATCGCCAGCTGCCGGCGCCCGATCTCGACACCGAGTTTCACCAGGCGATCGCGCGCGCGATCGCGTTGAGCGACGAGAGGGTTCGCGATCGGCCGCACGATGCCGACGCGCGGTTCGAGCTGGGCGCCGCGCTGGGATACCTGGCCTCGTACACGGCGACGATCGATCGGCGCGTGCTGCAGCTCGACGCACGTCGCCAGGACGCCGGGCTGATCGTCGGGCTCTACCGCTACGCGGTGTCCACGCTGCCGGCGCCCTGGCGTCTGCTCGCGCATTTCGCGGGGTTCGGCGGCGGGCGCGAGCGCGGCCTGCGAATGGTCGAAGAGGCGGCCGCCTATCCGGCCGATTCGCGCGTCAACGCGCTGTTCACGTTGATCGTGATGTACAGCCGCGAAGCGCGCGACGACGCGGCACTCGACGTGCTGCGGCAGCTGCAGCACGACTACCCGCGGAACCGTCTCCTGTGGCTCGAAGCCGGCAGCACGGCGCCGCGCGCCGGACGGCCGGCGGCGGCGCGGCAGTGGCTCGAGGCCGGGCTGCAGAAGCTCTCGGCCGATTCGCGTCCGCGCGCGTTCGGCGAGGACGCGCGGTGGCGCCTCACCTACGGGACGACGCTGGCTGCGCTGCACGATCGCGCCGGCGCGCAGCGCGAGCTGGCGGCGGCGCTCGCACTCGACGCGCCGGACTGGGTGCGCGGGCGCGCGCACAAGGAGGCGGGATCGATTGCCGATGCCGCGGGCGGCCGTACGAACGCCGCCGACCATTACCGGCTCGCGATCCGGTTGTGCGGCGCCGACGATGACGCGGCGTGCGTGGACGACGCAAAGCGCCTGCTGGACGCGAGCCGGCGCGCAGGAGCTGGCAATGCCGTTCGTCCATGACATCGATCCGATCGTGGCGACGATCGGCGGCGTCCACGTCTGGTGGTACGGCCTCAGCTACAGCGCGGGCTTTCTGAACGCGCACCTCTTTCTGCGGCGCGCGCGCGCGCGGCTGCATCTGTCGCTCGCGTCGGTGTACGACCTCACGCTCTGCCTCGCGGTCGGCGTGCTCGTCGGCGGACGGTCGATTGTCGTCTTCGTCAACGAGTGGCCGTTCTACCGCCGTCATCTCTCGTTGATGCCGGCGATCTGGGTCGGCGGCCTCGCGACGCACGGGCTCGTCGCCGGCGGGGCCGCCGGCGTGCTGATCTTCTGCGCCCGGCGCCGGATGCCGTTCAGGCCCGTGCTCGACGCGCTCGCGGTCGCTGCCGCGGCGATCCTCGGCTGCGGCCGGATCGGCAACTTCATCGACGGGCAGATCGTCGGCACCGTCACGAGCGTCGCGTGGGCGGTGAAGTTCCCGTCCGCGGAGGGCTTCCGCCACCCTGTCGTGCTGTACGACGGTCTGAAGAACTTCCTCCTCGTGCCGCTGCTGCTCGCCCTCGTGCGCCGCCGCATGCCGCCGGGCCGATCGGCCGCGCTCTTCCTGCTGCTCTATCCGGCGCTCCGCATCCCGATCGATCTCCTGCGAGATTACCAGGCCGAAACGGCGGCGACCGGCCAGATGCTCAACGCGATCATGGCGGCTGCGGGCGCGGCATTGCTCGCACGCAACGTGCTCCGGCGCGCGCACGCGCCGGCCGTCTCGCCGCCCGAATTGCCGGCGAGCGGCTCCATGCATTGGCGACGCCTCGCGCTCGCGGCAGTGCTCGCGATCCCGGTCGTCATCCCGAGCGATGCGACGCGTGACGTGCCGGCGACCTACGGGGCGCGCCATCCGAGGCTTGCGCATTCGCGCCTCTACCCGCCCCTCGATTCGCTGCGAAGCGACGAGCGGTGACGCGCGCGGTCCGGTCCCCTTCCACCCCTTGCATCACGCCGCGATTCGCACCATAGTGCGTGTTTCCCATCGACACGGCGCGCGCGATCGATCGCGGCCCGCGCGTGTTGGAGACGGAGGTTTGCAGTGGCGACAGCAGCGAAGCCCGTACCCGAAGGATTCCACTCGCTCACGCCGCATCTCGTGCTGGATGATGCGGCACACACCATCGACTGGTACAAGAAGGCGCTCGGCGCGCAGGAAGTGAGCCGCAGCCTCGGCCCCGACGGCAAGATCATGCACGCCGAACTCACCATCGGCGATTCGCGCTTCATGGTGAACGATCCCGTGATGGGGACGAAAGGACCGGCCGCCCTCGGCGGATCGCCGGCGTCGCTGTGGCTGTATGTCGAGAACAGCGACGCGGTCTTCAACCGCGCCGTCGCCGAAGGCGCGACGGTGCAGGTGCCGCTCGCCGATCAGTTCTGGGGCGATCGCGGCGGCGCGATCGCCGATCCATCGGGCTACACGTGGTGGATCGCCACGCGCGCCGAAGATCTGACGCAGCCCGAGATCCAGCAGCGCGCCGCGGAATTCTTCAAGCAGATGGCGCAGCCGCAGGGATAGGCACGCACGAGGTAGGAAGACAGAAAAGCAGGAAGCCCGGGTACTGCGCTTGCGTTTACGACCTCGCCGTTTGCGAATTGCGGCGAAATCGCACGGGGGCCTTACATATCCGTGTGAACGTGACGCGACACGACGCCGGCCGCGCGTGCGGCCGGCGTACGGCGGCACGCCCTGCGCCGGCGAGCACCTCTATCGCATCGTCAGCAAAGGCGCGTCGCGGCAGCTCCGGCCGGCGCGCGCCTTCGATTTCCTCGACTAGTATTCCCGCGCGTGACGGCTGCCCGCGTCCAATCCCCGCGGCGACAACGGCAGCGGCCGCGCGCGATCGCGTGCGCGGTGCTCGCGCTCGTCGTCGGCGCGAGCGGCGCCGCGCGCGCGCAGCAGACGATGCCGTCCGCGGCCGTTGACGCCGACGCCGCGACCGCCGACGCGTGGTTTGCGCGCATCGCGTACGCGCCGGCGATCGTGCTCGCCGCGAGCCCGTTTCGATCCGGCGGCGACGAAGCGGGCGCGGTGACGATCGAGATCGGCCGGCAGACCGGCGGCGCGCGCGAGTGGCACCGCGTCTACAACTACCCGTCGTACGGCGTCG
>QHWK01000570.1:5987-7009 GCA_003223775.1 Acidobacteriota bacterium | reverse complement strand
CGCTCCGCTTGCTCGTCTCGCTGCTGGTCTGCGTGACGATGATGCGGCGGGCGCAACTAGAGGCGGCCGCTGCGGCGGGGACCGCCGCTCCCGCGTCCGCGACTGCGGCGGCAGCATCCGAGCGTCCTGCGGCGCCGCAGCGGCCCGCCGCGCTCGGGCCGCTGTATGTTTCGTTCGCCGCGCTCCAGGCGCTCGACATCCACTCGACGCTGCGCGCGCCCGAACTCGGCGGCCGTGAGGCGAACCCGATCGTCGGCGGCATGGTCGGCTCGCCGGCGGCATTCGTGGCCGCGAAGGCCGGCATGACGGCCGCCGTGTACTACGCGTCGGAGCGCCTCTGGAAACGGAACAAGGCCGCCGCGCTCGTCACGATGATCGGCCTGAACTGCGCCTACGCATCCATCGTCGCGCACAACTATGCACTCGAAGCCCGCGCGCCGACGATGCGCTGAGTCCGCACACGCCGCCGGCGCACAGCGCGCGATAGCGCGCGCACGAAATCGTCGCTGCCGCTGAAATCGACGGAAGCCGCGTGCAATCGCGGACGGGCGGCAGGCGGCACGACTGTTGACGTTAGAGTCCGCATGAATTCACTCGTGCGAGCTCGTTTCACAGTTTTGATCCTCACGCTCATCGCCGCCGCGGCGCCGCGAGCGGCCTCGGCGCAGTCGATCGACGGCCTGTCGCTGTCGCCCGCGATCGAGGCGGCCAGGATGCCGCCGATCGCCGCCGCGCCGCGCGCGCCGGAGCGGCCGGCAGCGCTCGTGCCGCTGTACGTCTCGTTCGCGACCCTGCAGGCGCTCGACACCGCCTCGACGATGCGCGCGCTCAATCGCGGCGGCTCGGAGGCGAACCCGCTCGTCGCGCCGGTCGTCGGCTCGCCCGCGGCATTCATCGGCGCCAAGGCCGCGGCGAGCGCGCTGGCGATCGCTGCCTCCGAGCGGCTGTGGAAGGACCACCGCACCCTGGCCATCGCGACGATGATCGGGATGAACGTCGGCTGCTCGCTCGTCGTCGCGCAC
>QHWK01000570.1:0-5834 GCA_003223775.1 Acidobacteriota bacterium | reverse complement strand
CGGCCCGGCGGCTAGCACAAGGATCCGCGCGCGCGATTCGACAAGGAAGCGCGGCGGCGGCAGAAGCGCGAGCAGCGCGCCGAATGGAACGCGGCGCCCGAGCGCGATCCGAACCCCCGCGATCGGCCGCCCGCCGGCGGAGCGCCGCCGCGGCCGCCGGCGCCGGGCGGCGGCTGGGATCGCCCGCGCGACAGTCGACCCGAAGGAGGGTGGCCGCGAAAGCCGCCGCGCGAGGGCCAGCGACCGTGGTCGAACAAACCGCCCCGCGAAGGACAGCGGCCCGGGAGCGGCAAACCACGCGGCGACAAGCCCTGGCAGAACAAACCGCCGCGCGAGGGCCAGCGACCCTGGTCCAACAAACCACCTCGCGAAGGACAGCGGCCCTGGTCGAATAAACCGCCGCGCGAAGCACAGCCGCCCGGGAGCGGCAAACCACGCGGCGACAAGCCCTGGCAGAACAAGCCGCCGCGCGAGGGCCAGCGACCGTGGTCGAACAAGCCGCCGCGCGAGGGCCAGCGACCCTGGTCTAATAAACCACCTCGCGAAGGACAGCGGCCCTGGTCGAACAAACCGCCGCGCGAAGGACAGCGGCCTCCGACGAACACGCCGCCGCGAGACGACCGGCGGCCATCGAGCGGGAAGCCGGAAGAGCCGCGCCGCCGGCGGCGCGACGAGCCGCCGGACCACGAGTGACGCCGCGCGCGGCGACATGAGCTCGTTCGTCTATTCGCTGTTTTCCCCCGGCGCGCCGGCTATCGTGTTCCTCGCGTGTGCGCTCTGGATCTGGCGAGCGCCGCGTTCCCGAGCGGCGCGGCGCACGGCGCTCGCCGCCGCCGTCTTCTACGCCGCGGCGAGCATCTACGCGATCCCCGCCGCGATCGGCGTTCCTCTCACGCGCGGCCAGCAACTCTTCACGGGCCCCCTCAGCGGACGTGGCACCGCCATCGTCGTCCTCGGCGGCGGCGGCGAGCGCGTAGGCGGCGCCGACCGCGCGCTGTCGTTGATGTCGCGCGCCGAGGCGTCCCGCGTCCTCGAGGCGGCGCGCGTCTATGCGCTCGTCTCGCCCGATTGGGTGATTACCTCCGGCGGGCCCGATCCCGCCGAGCCGCTGCAGCAGCCGAGCAGCATCGTGATGCGCGACGCGCTCGTCGGCCTCGGCGTGGCGGCGTCGCGGATTCGACTCGAATCGACGTCGCGGACGACGCACGACGAAGCGGTCCTGATCGCGCCGATGCTGCGGTCGCTCGGCGCCGAGCGCGCGATCGTCGTGACGTCCGCGATCCACATGCCTCGCGCGTTCGGCGCGTTTCGCGCTGCCGGCATCGACGCCGTCGCCGCGCCCGCACCCGATCCGGACGCGTCCGCGCCCTGGCGTCAGCGCTGGCTGCCGGCGGAGCGCGGCCTCCGGTACTCCGCGGAGCTGGCGCACGAGTACATCGGCCTGCCGTACTACTGGGCGCGCGGCTGGTTCGCGCGATGAGTGACGAGTGACGGGTCATCACGAAGAAACGAAGGCCCACGAAGATCACGAAACGCAGGCCTCCGGCATCCTGCGCACGCGCAGCGACGCGGAACCGTCAGTTTTTCAGATGAGGGATTGCGAGAGGCGGGACTGTCGGAGAGGTCTTACGCGTTCGCCGGCTCTTTCAGGCCGAGCAGGCGCCGCACGCGGTCCATCATGCCGTCCGGCTGACGCGACGCGGCGTCGACCTGCGTGAGGATGTCGAGGCACTCGGCGACCGTCGAGACGACGCCGATGCCGAGGCGCTTGGCCGCCGCCGGCAGCTGCTTCTGATCGTCGCGCCAGACGAGAATCGCGCGCGCCTTCGAATCGACGACAACGTCGAGGCAATTCTCCGGGCGATCGTCGACGACGATGTCGAGGCCGAGCGAGGCGGCGATGCGCCCGCGCGATCCCTGGACGACGAATACGCTCGGGATCGGAAAGCCCTTCGACTGCAGCCACCGCTGCGTCTGCGTCTGCGCGGTCGCGCCGGACGACTGCGGCCGCTTCGTCAGGAAGATCACTTCCCATCGCCGCTCGGCCGCGATCGCCGCGAGCCGCTGGATGATCCCGGGCTCGATCTCGACGAGCGTCTCCCAGAAGTTCTCGATCGACTCGACGTGCCGCCACAGACGGCGCTGCTGCCTCGAGGTCAGGTTCAGGCGGAGGAGCGGCGATGCGTTCTCGGGAGCGGTTTCGGCGGCGGGATCGGCAGGCGCGTCGGACGGCGCCTCGGCCGGTGCCGCGGCGGGGGCGGCGGGCGACGGACTTGCGGCGGGGGGCGGCGTCTGGAGGCGCCGCGTCATCGATTCGCCGAAGAGTATCTCCGCCTGCCGGACGAGCTCGCCTTCCATGTCGGCGAGCACGCCGTCGAGATCGAATGCGATGCGCAGCGGCAAATCGACCCGATTATACCTGCGGGCGACGGGGCACTTCGGCCTTCGGCGGCGCGACGTGGAGCGCGATCCCGCAGAGCACCGCGAACAGCAGCGCGTTGCCCGGCATCTGCAGGCTGAAGTCGAACGTCTCCTGCAGCGCGATCGCCGCGAGGCCGGTCACCGCGCCGACGCGCAGCCAGTACGCCGTCGTGCTCGTCTCGTCTCGAAAGCGGCGCCGCACGGTGAGCGCGAAAACCGCGAGGCAGAGCGCCGCGGGCACGGCGAGCAGCACGCCGCCTTCGGCCATGAGCTGCAGGTAGTCGTTGTGCGCCTGCTCGTAGTGGTGCTCGAGATCGTGGCGCTGGTAGAGAATCGTCGCGACGCCGTAGGTGTTGAGGCCGGTGCCGGTCAACGGAAAGCGCGCGCTGACGTCGAGCGCATCGGTCCACGCGCCGCGCCGCGCGTCGAGCTCGTGCCAGTCGTTTTCGCCGAACCGCGACGCGATCACGTCGGAGCCGGCCCACCCGACAGCGAGAGCGTCAGCACGAGCGAGATCGCCATCACGATCGTCGCGGCGCCGGTGAGCAGAATCAGGCTGGCGTCGGGCGTCGAGAGCCACATCAGCCGATCGCGCCAGTAGGGCCGCACGCCGCGCATCGCGCGCGACAGCATCGCGCACAGCAGGCCGAAGGTGAGCGGCAGCCCCATCAGCATCCAGCCGGCGAAATGATTCCTGTTGACGAAGGGCCCGTACGGCGTGCCGCCGTCGATCGGCGTCCACACGCCGTATACCTTTCCGGTCGCGAACGGCATCTGCGCGATCGCCGCGAACGCGAGCGAGACGCCGACGATCGCGATGGCCTCGGCCGTTCGCCGCGCGCCGCGGATCGAGAGCAGGCGCGCCGAGCCGACGACGAGGAACGCGAACGACGCGAACAGCGCGAGCGCCGTCCACGTCCGGGCGGGCGCGATCGACAGCGCGTGGCGATCCGGCGCACCGCCGGCGAAGCCGAGGTCCAGCCGCGAGAGCGCCCTCGACGCCTCCGGCGACAGCTTTGCGAGCTGCGCGAGCGGCAGCGGCACGATCTGGACGGCCGCGGCGATCAGGAAGACCACGAACGCGCCGCCGATGAGCCGCAGGCCGGTGAGGCTGGCGGCGCCGGCGCAGCGCGGCAGGCTCACGCCGACGACGCCGACCGCGAGCGCGCACGCCGCGAGCGGCCAGTACGCCCACGGGTAGACGGCGCCGAAGGCAAACGCGCCCCAGACGACGCCGGCCACGACGAGCGCCAGCGCGGCGGCCGCGATCGCCGGCGTCAGCGTCCGCCTGGGAGCGGCGGGGCGGTACTTCACGACGGTCATGACAGATCGCGCGGCGAGAAGCGGCCTCGATAGTCGCCGGCGTTCGGCGACGCGGCGGCCGCCGCGTAGTCGAGCCTCGCGAGATCGGGCGTCGCCTGCGCTTCCATCGACGGCTGATGCCCGACGCGCGGCAGCGGCAGCCATCCGCGCCACTCGCAGGTGTCGCAGCGGAACGGACGCTGCGCGGTGAAGTGCTTGCGGACGCGATCCGAGAGCGTGCGCGTCCGCGATCGCACGAGCCGCCCCGTCGCGCAATGCGGACACACCGGGCTGGCCGACGCGTAGAGCGTCACGGCGGCGGCCGGCACCGGCGGGACGAGGGTCTCGTCCTCCGCCGGCGCGGCGCTCATCGTCATGCCGACGAGCGACTTCATCTCTGCAAGGACTTTCTGCCGATCGCCGATCGCCGCGGCCACTTCGAGCGCGGCGATCCGCTCGAGGAAATCTTCCGCCGCGCGCTTGCGGCTGCGCACGCAGAAGACCTTTTCGACGCCGCTCGGCTCGGCCTCTTCGTCGGGGCCGATCAGCTCCTCCGAGAGCTTCTCGCCGGGCCGGAGGCCGACGAACTCGATCTTGATGTCGTCGAGCACGAGGCCCGACAGCCGGATCATGTCGCGCACCATGTCGACGAGCTTCACCTGCTCGCCCATGTCGAGCATGTAGGTGGTGTTGCTCCGCGCGTGCGACGCCGCGTGCAGCACGAGCTGCACCGCTTCCGGGATCAGCATGAAGAAGCGGCGCATGTCGGGATGCGTGATCGTCACCGGCCCGCCCCTGCGGATCTGCTCCATGAAGCGCGGCACGACGCTGCCGTTGCTGCCGAGGACGTTGCCGAACCGGACGACGGAGAAGGAGGTGCCGCTGCCGCGCGCCTGCATCTCGACGACGAGCTCGGCGAGGCGCTTCGACGCGCCCATCACGCTCGTCGGGTTCACCGCCTTGTCGGTCGAGATCAGGATGAAGCGGTGGACGCCGTTCATCTCCGCCGCCTCGGCGAGGAGCCGCGTGCCGCGCACGTTGTTCTTGACGGCCTCGCACGGGTTTTCCTCCATGAGCGGCACGTGCTTGTGCGCCGCCGCGTGGAAGATGATGTGCGGCCGGTGCTCGCGCAGCACCTCGCCGAGGCGCGACGGATCGGTGATGTCGCCGACCCTCGCGTGCAGCCCGTACGACGGATTCTGATCGTGCAGCTCCATCCGGATCTGATGGAGGCTGTTCTCGTAGCGCTCGAACATGACGAGCGCCGCCGGCTGGAGCCGCGCGATCTGCCGGCACAATTCGGATCCGATCGAGCCGCCCGCGCCCGTCACCATCACGCGCCGTCCGGCGATCAGCTGGCGCACCGGCACCGGATCGAGGCCGACCGGCGCGCGCGCCAGCAAATCCTCGAGCGACAGGCTGCGGATCTGCCCGACCTTCACGTTGCCGTCGACGATGTCGCGCACGTTCGGCAGCGTCTTGATCGGGATCTCGAACGGCTCGAACATCCGCACGATCGATCGCAGCGCCGCCGCGTCGGCGCTCGGCACCGCAATCAGCACTTCGTCCGGCCGGTGCGCGTTCATCACGCTCGGGACGTCCTGCCGCGTGCCGAGCACCGCCACGCCGTGGATCCGCCGTCCGACCTTGGTCAGGTTGTCGTCGATGAAGCCGATCGGCTGATAGGAGTGATCGCGGCTGGCTTTCATGTCGCGCACGATCCGCTCCGCCGCGTCGCCGGCGCCGAACACGAGGATTCGCTTGCCCGGATGAATCCGCTCGAACTCGGCGAACACGCGGCGCGCCATGCGCGCGCCGCCGAGCATCAGCACGAGCACGCAGGCGTCGGTGATGTAGATCGACCGCGGGTAGACCGCCGGCCCCACCGGCGTGTGGGCGAGGAGGTAGAACAGCGCCGAGCTGACGCCGACGCCGCCGATGAGCGCCTGCAGGTCGTAGACGCTCGTATACCGCCAGAGGCCTTCGTAGAGGCGGAACGGAATGAAGGTGAGCGCGCGGATGCCGACGAGCCACGGCAGCATCTGCCAGAACGTCGCGACCGCCCACACCGGCGGCTTGCCGTCGAACCGCAGCATGAACGCGAACGCGTT
>QHWK01000569.1 GCA_003223775.1 Acidobacteriota bacterium | reverse complement strand
GTCGAGGAACAGCTCCGCGTCGAACCTGCCCGGGCCCCAGCTGTTCGCGACGGCGCGAACCGTCGGTTGATCCACCTGCAGCAGCGCCGCGACGGCGCTCAGGTCCGGCGCCATCGCGATGATCGCGCCGACGTTCAAATCGCGGTTCGGCCAGCCGTCGCGGCGGCGTCCGATCCCCGGCGCCACCGAATCGTCGACGGTCGAGTGGCACAGCGCGCACGTGACGCCGACCGACTGCAGGCCGCCGATCGCCGTCGAGCCGATCGGCACGACGCCGATCACGGCGTTCAGCCGCAGCAGCGCGAGCGTGTTGGCGGGATCGTTGAGATCGACCGCGCCGTGCAGGACGGCGTCGACGAGCGACGGCGGCAGCGCCGTCGAGTCGACTTTGAGGCCGGCGCCGAGCGCCGCCGCTGGCGAGAGGCCGGCGCCGACGCCGCCGAAGCGGGCGCCCTCGATCGCCTGGTGCAGCTTCAGCGCGTCGCCACAGAAATGTTTGTCGGCGAAGGTGTCGAAGCGGAAGGTCTGCCGTCCCTCGCCAAACAGCTCGCGCGCGTGCGCGCCGATCGTCTGGTCGAATGAACGCTCGTCCCGCTGATTGTCGCGGCCGGTCTCCGCGCGCGGCGCGACGAACGCCGCGGTCCACACCGCCGCCATGCTGACAGCAACGACCAGTGTTGCCGACGCCGATTTCTTCATGAGCACGCCTCCATGCCCGATCAGAGTCGGCGCCGGACAAAAAGGTGACAACGGCCGAGCCTGCAACCCCGGACGCCTGCCGATACTCTAATGGGTGGACATGGTGCACGAAGCCCTCAGCGCCAGCCTGACCGACTCGGAACTGGTCGAACGCGTCCGCGGCGGCGAGACGGCGCTGTTCGAGATCCTGATGCGGCGGCACAACCAGCGCGTCTACCGAATGGCGCGCTCGATCGTCAAGGACGAGGCCGAAGCGGAAGACGTGATGCAGCAGGCCTACATCAACGCCTACCTGCACCTGAACCAGTTCGAGAGCCGCGCGCAGTTCTCGACCTGGCTGACGCGAATCGCGATGTACGAAGCGCTCGCGCGGCGGCGGAAAAAGCGTCCCGAGGAACCCTTGAGTATGCACGAAGAGAGCTTGGTCGACGCGCCTGGCGATGCTTTCGAGACCCAACAGGTGAGCCCCGAGCGGCAGGCATATTCCCGCGAGCTCGGCCGGATGATCGAGGACGCGGTGGACGCGCTGCCCGAAACCTACCGCGCCGTGTTCATGCTGCGCGAGGTGGAAGGGTTGAGCACGAGCGAGACGGCCGAGGGGCTCGGCGTGGGAGAAGAGGCGGTGAAAACGCGCCTCCACCGGGCCCGCACGATGGTGCGCCGCACGCTGACGGACCGTCTGGGACCGTCGACCGCGCAGGCGTTCCAGTTCCACGCGGTTCGCTGCGACCGCGTCGTCGCCGCCGTAATGCAGGCGATCTCCAACGCCGACCTCGTCCGGCAATAGAATTGCTGGCTCGTCAGCCATGCTCCTTGCATCCGAGCCCGGATTGCGGGTATTCTGTGGCGTTCCTCTTTCCCGGAAGTCCTTATGGCACATCGATATATCAAGATCGCTCTCACCGCGTCCGTACTCGTGCTCGCCTTTGCAGGCATGTTGTGGAGCACACTCCGCGAGGGTGCGGAGTATTACAAGAACGTCGATGAAGTGATTCCACAGGCGCAGCAGTGGGCCGGGAAGCAGATGCAGCTGCACGGCTACGTCGTGCCGAAGTCGATCAAGCGGCGGCGCGACGCCTCGGGGAACATCACGCTCGACTACATCTTCAAGGTCCAGAACAATCCCGCGCGATTCTCGGAGCCCGGCAACGTCGTCGACGCGAGCTACAACGGCATCGTGCCCGACACGTTCAAGGACGAAGCCGAGGTGGTGCTGAAGGGCAAGCTGACGCCGACCGGATTCAAGACCGATCCGAACGGCGTGATGGCGAAGTGCCCCTCGAAGTACGAAGCGGCGGAAAAATCGGCTTTGGCCGGAACGTAGGAGCTTATGGCCTCACTCGGCTCAGCTCTCCTCCTGGCGACGTTCGTCGTGTGCAGCTACGCGGCCGTCGCCTCGGTGGCGGGCGCGCGTCGCCGTTCGCGGCGGCTGATTGAGAGCGGCATCGGCGCCTTCTATCTCATCGCCGCGCTCATGGCCGCCGGAACGGCGGTGATGATCAACGCGTTCCTCACCAACGACTACAGCATCAAGTACGTCGCGCACTACTCGGACAGCGTCCAGCCGCTCTTCTACAAGATCACGTCGTACTGGGGCGGGCTCGACGGCTCGATCATGTTCTGGGTCTTCCTGCTGTCGATCTTCGGATCGATCGCGGTGTATGTGAACCGCGAACGCCATCGCGAGCTGATCCCGTACGTGATTGCCACGATCTCGGTGGTGCAGATGTTCTTCCTGTACCTGATGATCGTGCACAGGAACCCCTTCACGACGTATCTGCGCGCGGCGCCGGCCGAAGGCGAAGGCCTGAACCCGCTGCTGCAGAACGTCTACATGGCGATCCATCCGCCGTCGCTCTACACGGGCTTCGTCGGCATGACGATCCCCTTCGCGTTCGGCATCGCGGCGCTCATTCGGGATGATCTGGGCGTACGAGGAGCTCGGGTGGGGCGGCTACTGGGCGTGGGATCCGGTGGAGAACGCGGGCCTGCTGCCGTGGTTCACGGCGACGGCGTTCCTGCACTCGGTGATGGTGCAGGAGCGGCGCAGCATGCTGCGCGTCTGGAACGTCACGCTCGTCATCGTCACGTTCTTCCTGACGATCTTCGGCACCTTCATGACGCGGTCGGGCGTCGTGCAGTCGGTGCACGCGTTCGGCGACGATCCGATTCTCGCGAAGCTGTTCACCGGCTTCATGGTCGTGATTCTCGTCTTCAGCTTCTCGCTCGTCATCTGGCGCCTGCCGCTCTTGAAGGCGCGCAACGAGCTCGACTCGTGGCTCTCGCGCGAAGCGGCGTTCATGGTGAACAACTGGATCCTGCTGTTCGCGGCGCTGTTCGTGCTCTTCGGCACGATGTTCCCGACGCTGAGCGAGGCGGTCACCGGCGAGCGGCTCACCGTCGCCGGCGCGTTCTTCAACAAGTGGATGGCGCCGGTCGGGCTCGTGATGCTGCTGCTCACCGGCATCGGGCCGCTGCTGGCGTGGCGCCGGTCGAGCGTTCGCAATCTCGTCGACAGCTTCCTGTGGCCGATCGCGGCGGGCGTCGCGGCCGGCGCCGCTTCGCTCGCGTTCAGGATTCCGATCTGGCCGGCCGGCCTCTGCTTCGCGCTATGCGGCTTCGTCGTCGGCACGGTCACGCAGGAGTTCTGGCGCGGCGCGCGCGTGCGCCGCAAGAACACCGGCACCGATCTTCTGACGGCGCTCGTGGGCCTCGTCGGGCGGAACAAGCGGCGCTACGGCGGCTACATCGTCCACGTCGGCATCGTGCTGATCTTCTTCGGCTTCGCGGGCAACGCCAAAAAGCTCGACGAGCAGGTGCTGCTGCACGTCGGCCAGGAGGCGAAAATCGGCCGCTACACCATCCGCAACAACGGCATCAAGGTGAGCGACGACGGCCAGAAGCAGATGACGACCGCGTATCTGTCGGTCTTCGCCGACGGCAAGGAGATCGACGGGCTGTATCCGGCGCGCTGGGCGTACCGGCGGCACGAGCAGGAGCCGACGACCGAAGTGGCCATCCGGCGCACGCCTGCGGAAGACCTGTATGCGGTGCTCGGCGGATTCGATCTCGCGGATCAATCGGCGACGCTGCAGCTGGTCGTGAACCCGCTCGTCAACTGGATCTGGGTCGGCTTCGGCGTGATGGCGATCGGCACCGGCATCGCGCTCCTGCCCGAGCGGTCGTTCGCCTTCGCGCTCGCGAAGATGCCGGCCGAGGCAGTGACGACCACCGTCGCGATGTTGCTGCTT
>QHWK01000568.1 GCA_003223775.1 Acidobacteriota bacterium | reverse complement strand
GCTCCTCCGGCGACACCAGCGTGAGCGCCTGGCCGACGGCGCCGGCGCGGCCGGTGCGCCCGACCCGGTGCACGTAGGCGTCGGAAGAATCCGGAACCTCGTAGTTGATGACGGTGTGGATGGCGTCGATGTCGAGCCCGCGCGCCGCGATGTCGGTCGCCACGAGCACCTTGTACTTGCCGCCCTTGAAGCCTTCGACGGCAATCCGCCGCTGATCCTGGCTGCGGTCGGCGTGCAGCGCCGTGCAGCGAACGCCCGCCGCCGCGAGGCGGCGCGCCAGCCGATCGGCGCCGATCTTGGTCCGCGTGAAGATCAGCACCGGCCCCTCGGGACGCTTCAGGTGATCGATCAGCCACTCCGCCTTGTGGTGTGCGGACACGTGCTCGACGCGGTGCGTGATCGTGCCGGCCGGCGCGCTGCGGCGCCCCACCTGCACGTACTTCGCGTCATGGGTGATCTCGAGCGCGTCGCGCACGACTTCTCCCGGCATCGTTGCCGAGAAGAGGAGCGTGTGGCGCCGGGCCGGCAGCGCGGTGATGATCCGCCGCACGTCGGGCCAGAAGCCCATGTCCATCATGCGGTCGGCTTCGTCGAGGACGAGCAGCTCGATGCCGCTCAAATCGGCGTTCTGCTGCCGCATGTGATCCATCAGCCGGCCCGGCGTGGCGACGATGATGTCGACGCCGGCCTTGAGGGCGCGCTCCTGCGGGCCCATCTCGACGCCGCCGTACACCGCCGCGCTCGTGACCGTCGTGTGATACGCGAGGCCGTGGATCTCGTCCTCGATCTGCACGGCGAGCTCGCGCGTCGGCGCGAGCACGAGGACGCGGGATTTGTCGCTCCCGCCGCCCTTCGTCTTGAGCAGCCACTGCACCGTCGGCACGACGAATGCCGCGGTCTTGCCGGTGCCGGTTTCAGCGCACGCGATCAGATCCTGCTGCGCCAGCGCCAGCGGGATGACCGCCGACTGGATCGGCCGCGTCTCCTTGAAGCCGAGATCGCGAATGCCTTCGAGCAGCCGGGCGTCGAGCCCGAGCGACGTGAACGCCACGGGCGTCGTGTCGCACTCGATCGGTTCGAGCGCCGGGACGGCGGACGCCGTTGGTTTCGGTGTGTGCGCGTGCGAGCTGCGGCCGCCGCCGCGCCGCGGTCCGCCGCGCGTGTTGCCGCGTCGACCGCGTTGTGTGTGACCCCTGTCGGTTGTGTTCGAATTCAAACCTTGTTTTTTCGGCTAGCGCGCACGGAAGGTGATGATGCCCCGGACCGGATCGTACGGCGAGACGCCGACGGTCACGCGATCGCCGGGAACCACCTTGATGCGGAAGCGGCGCATTCTGCCGCTGAGCTGGGCCAGCACTTCGTGGCCGGCGTCGCACTGCACGCGGTACAACCCGCCGCTGTGGACGGCCACGACCGTGCCTTGCATGTCAATAAGATCATCCTTGCTCAACTGCTAGCGTGTCCTTTCTGTTCAAACAACTATTATGCCATACGACTACAGCGCCCGTACTGCTTGTTCCACCTCGGCCGCCAGCGCCTCGTAATCGCGGCCGGAGAGCCGCATCGGGCGGCCGAAGGCGACCCTGACCCGCCCGGGCCGCGCCATGTGCGAGCCGACGCCGAGCACGTGCTGCAGGCCGTCGATCCGGACCGGCACGACCGGCACCTCGAGCCGTGACCCGATCATGCCGATGCCCGGCCGAAACGTATCGATCGCGCCGGTTTCCGACCGCCGGCCTTCCGGGAAGATCAGCACCGACGTCCCTTCGGCCAGCAGATCGCCGATGTAGCGAAGCGTCTGGCGGGCGCCCGCCTCGCGCTGCGGCAGCGGGAACGCGTTGAAGAAGAGGACGGCGAGGTAGTAGTTGAGGGAGTTCGTGAGCCACGGCAGCCGACCGTGCTGCGCCGGGAAGAAATGGGGCGCGAACATCTCCTTGCCCATCGCCGGCGCGACGCGGTAGCGCCACCGCGGCGGCAACGCCGCCATGATCACCGGCCCGTCCATGAAGCTCTGATGGTTCGCCGCGAAGATCGCCGGGCCCTCGAGCCCGCGCAGGTGCTCGCGGCCTTCGACGCGCATCCACGCGAACAGGCGCGCGAGCGGCATCACCCACAGCGGGAGGTTGACGCGGCGGAACAGGCGCGCCGGCGGGCGGCGCGTCCACGTGGGGAAGTCCACCGGCTCGGCGACCGGGGCGTCGGCGTTCGCGGCGCTCTCGACGAGCGATCGGAGCTGCGACAGATCGCGCGCGGCGGCAAACGACGCTTCGTCGACGCGGGTCTGAAACGCGTCCTCGAGCGCGACCATCAGCTCCACGCGATCCAGCGAGCTGAGGCCGAGCTCCTCGATCGTCGTCTGCGGCGAGAGCTGCGCGCCGGCGGCGTACTTCGCGAGGAGCTCGGTCACCTTGTCGCTGCCGGCCGGCGCGGCGCGCGGCGGCGCGGCGCCGTTCTTCACCCACTCGGCGATCGCCGCGCGCTTCACCTTGCGAGTGCCGTCGGTGCGCGGCAGCTCCGGCTCCGGCCAGAGGAGCGCCCGGCGGATCTTCTGGTGATCCTCGAGCGCCGCGTTCGCCTGCCGCACGATGGCGTCCATGTCGGCGCCCGGCTCGAGCACGAGCACCGCGTGCACGCGCTCCTCCGATCCGATCGGCACGCCGACGACCGCGGCGTCGCGGACGCCGGCGAGCGCGTTCAGCACGCGCTCGACGTCTTCCGGAAAGACGTTGAGTCCTTCCGGCGTGACGATCATTTCTTTCTTCCGCCCGCGGATGTACAGCTGGCCGTCCTCGCCGATCTCGCCGACGTCGCCCGTGTGGAACCAGCCGTCCTCGAAGGCGCGCGCCGTTTCTTTCTGCGCGCCGTAGTAGCCGCGCGTGACGCCCGGCACGGTGATCTTCATGCGGGGCTACAACCCGGGCGAGATCGTCGCGCAGATCGGCAAGCGGCGCGTGTCGGTGCTCGTCTCGGTGCCGAAGATCCTCGACGTGTTGAAAGAACACGTGTCGCGCGCGTTCGCCGCCGAGCACGCCGACGCGACGGCGCGCCTGCAGCCGGGGGCGCCGAAAGAACACTTCACGAAGCGCTGGTGGCGCT
>QHWK01000567.1 GCA_003223775.1 Acidobacteriota bacterium | reverse complement strand
CGCGACGTCGACGCCGGCGAAGCTGCTTGGCATCGCCGACATGGGGACGATCGCGGCCGGCAAGAGCGCCGACTTCGTCGTCCTCGACGCGAACCCGCTCGACGACATTCACAACACGCGAAAGATCTCGGCCGTGTATCTGCGCGGCCAGAAGCTCGATCGCGCCGCGCTCGTCGCGAAGTGGCAGCGCCGGAGCACCGCGCCATGAGGCCGGGTGGGCCGGGTGGTCCGGGTGGGCCTGGCAGGTCGGGCGGGCCGGGCAGGTCACAAAGGCTGTTTGCTGTAGGGCGACCCTTTCAGGGTCGCCAATGGTGGATCGCAGCTCGTGCCCGAGAACGTGCACTGGGGCTACTACGACGCCGCCGTGAAGCCGGTGCTGCGCATCGCATCCGGCGACACGGTGCGGGTGGAGGCGATGCTGGCGCGCGGACTGCCGCGGCTGCGCGCTGCGGGTGTGAAAGACGACGAGATTCCCGAGGCGCTGAAGGTCGTCGAGCGCACGGTGACCGAGCGCGGACCGGGCGCCCATCCGCTCGCCGGACCGATCTACGTCGAGGGCGCGGCGCCGGGCGACGCGCTCGAGGTGAAGATCGTCGCGTTCGAGTTCCTGCACCCGTACGGCGTCAGCGGCTTCCTCCCCGGCAGCGGCACGCTGCCCGAGGATTTTCCGTACGCCAACTTCCGCCTCGTGCGGTTCGATCCGCGCGCCGGTACGGCGTCGTTCGCGCCCGGCATCACGCTGAAGCTCGCGCCGTTCTGGGGATCGATCGGCGTCGCGCCGAACCCGCTCGTCGGCCGGATCTCGAGCGGGCCGCCGGGTCCCCACGCCGGCAATCTCGACAACAAGGAGCTCGTCGCCGGATCGACGCTGTACATTCCGGTGCAGGTGGCCGGCGCGCTGCTGTCGATGGGCGACGGCCACGCGATGCAGGGCGACGGCGAGGTGACGCTCACGGCGCCACGATGGGCCTGCACACCGATCTCGACGAGGCGGCCAAGCTCGCCACGCGCGAAATGATCGAGTTCCTGGTCGTCGAGAAGCAGATGAAGCGCGACGCCGCGTACGTGTTGTGCTCGATCGCCATGGATCTGCACGTGACGCAGCTCGTGGACGGCACCAAGGGCGTCCATGCGATGCTGGCGAAATCGATCTTCTCCTACTAGCGACGCGGCACGTCGAGTTCCGCGACCGCATCGGCCGCGAGCTGCGCGCAGGCGGCCGCGCGTACCTCCGGCGCCGCCGCCGGTGATTCCCGCCCTCTGAATCGCCCGCGCATACAACGTGCGCGCGCCGCCCGACAGATCTGAAATCCAGGCGCGGCACGCCCCATGATCCCGGGGAAATTCCATAGGATTCCGGCCGTCTCAGGGCGTGGTATGCCCCTTGCCATGTCCATCCCCTGGAGGTACTCGTATGCGATTGGCGAGGATTCTGGTTGCGATGGCCGCGGCGGCGTTCTGGACGACGACAGCGGTCGCCGATCAGCACGGGCACGCGCCTGCGCCTGCGCCCCATGTCACGACAACGCACGCAGCGCCCACGACCCACGCGCCTGCGGCCAAGACGACGACTACTACGACGGCGACGACGACGCACGGCCAGTCGTCGCATGGATCGCACGTGGATACGACGCATCACGACGCGACGCACACGCAGACCCGTGCCACGACGACGCACGCGTCGCACGTGGAGAGCTCGCATTCGTCGCATTCGACCAGCGGCGGCGGAAAGACGACGACGTCCTCGCGCGGCGCGACTACGACGTCGGGCAGCACCGCGGCGTCCACGAAGACGAGCGGTTCGTCGCATAAGTCGGGCAGCCGCACGGCGAAAACGACGTCCGGGACGACGAGCGGCAGCACGACCGGGACGACGAGCGGCACCACGACCGGGACGACGAGCGGCAGCACGACTGGAACGACGAGCGGCAGCACTGGCGGCTCGACGACGGGCAGCACGACGCCGGTGTCGCCCATCGCCGCGAAGCTTCAGTCGAAGCCGCAGCTCGCCAAGAAGGTGAACGCGATGCTGCCGCAGGGCACGACGATGAACGACGCCGCGACCGGCTTCAAGAACCAGGGTCAGTTCCTGGCGGCGCTGCACGTTTCGAAGAACCTCGGCATCCCGTTCGCCGATCTCAAGAAGGAGATGGTGACCAACAACGCGAGCCTCGGCCAGGCGATTCACAAGCTCCGGCCGTCGGCGCACGCGGGGACGGAAGCCGAGCACGGGGAGACCGAGGCGGGCGACGATCTGTCGCACTCCGGCACCGGCGGCACGACCACGGGCGGAACGACCGGCGGCACGACGACCGGCGGCACGACCGGCGGGACGACGACCGGATCGACGACGGGCACGACGACCGGCGGCACGACCTCCGGTACGACCTCGGGCACGACGACCGGATCGACGACGGGCACGACGTCGGGATCGACCGCCGGCACGACGCCGACGACGACCACGACGACCTCGACGACCACCTCGAAGTCGACCCGCAAACATGGCCACAAAAACGATCGGTAACCATCCGGCGGCGAGCGCGCTCCTCGTGAGCGCGCTCGTCGTGTTCACGCCCTCTGCGCTGTTCGCGCAGGGCAACAGCGGCAAGTCCCACGGGAAGTCGAAGGCGCCGAGCAGCAGTCCGCTGCCGGTCGCCTCGTCCGGCGCGCCCGGCATCGGCGCGACGCCGGTCGCGTGGGTCGACGACGCGAACCTGATGGAGTCGGGCGCGATCGCGCTCGACATCTCGGCGTCCCACTGGGCGGGCAACGGCAGCGGCGAGACGAGCTTTCCCGTCGTGAACTTCGCCGTCGGCCTCACCGAGCGCTTTCAGTTCGCCGCGAGCGTGCCGCGCGTCGTCCCCGACGACACGGCGGGCGTCGTCGGCGGCCTCGGCACGACGTACGTCAGCGGGAAGTACGCGGTGTACAAGAACGACGGCGCGGGTCTCAAGGTGGCGGTCGCGCCGACGCTCGAGCTGCTCGGCACCGGCGTGCTGTCGTCGTTAGGACCCGACGAGACGCGCGCGCAGTTCGGCATCCCCGTGTCGGTGGAGCTCGATCGCGAGGGCCGGCGGTTCTACGTGTCGAGCGGGTGGTTCTCGCGCGGCGTGTGGTTCGCGGGCGGCGGCCTGGGGACGCAGCTGACGCGCCGCACCGGCGTGTCCGCGTCGTTCAGCCATTCATGGACGACCGTCGCGGATCCGACCATCGCCGCCCCGCGCGATCGCACGGAGCTGTCGGGCGGGCTCGCCTTCGCGGCGACGCCGAACGTCAGCGTCTTCGCCTCGGTGGGACACACGATCGCGACGCTCGACGAGAACGGCGCGGGAGGGACGGTGTCGGCCGGTATATCGTTCTTCGTCGCGCCGCAGCGGACGGTGCGGCGGCCTCGCGGCCGCCGGAATTAAGAATCAGGAATTTGGAATTTGGAATGCGTGATCACGATCGTCGCATCGTGATGACGAACTCCATATTCTGAATTCCAAATTCCTACGCCGTGCGCAGGATGTGACGGCGGATCTCTCGATTGAGCGAGTGAATCTGCCTGCGCACCGCCTTCAACGTGCCGCTGTCCTTCGACGCCAGCGCATCGTCGCGCTTCTTCTTCAGCTCCCGCATCTTCGCTTTGATCGCCGGCCTGTCGATGCCGACGACCTCCGCGTGCTCGTGAACCGGGATCCCTAGCGCCTTGCACAGCGCCGGCAGCAGGTGATCCTTGTTCATCTGCGAGAAGCCCTGCACCGCGTCGTGGTGCACGTCCTTCGCGATGTCGCGCAGCTCCTGGATCGTCTTCGCCTTCAGCTCGTGATACGTGTGGGCCATATCGTCTGCATCTCCGCAGTCAGGAAGAGATCAATCTAACACAGCGTTTCGTACAATGAATGTGATGCGCTGG
>QHWK01000566.1 GCA_003223775.1 Acidobacteriota bacterium | reverse complement strand
CTGCGGCGGCGTACGCGTCGCGGAAGCGCACGATCGCCTCGTAGATCGCCTGCACCGCCGTCGCCTGGAAGGCGTCGCTCGCGAGCAGCTTCGCCTGCTCCGCGTTGGTGAGGTAGCCGAGCTCGATCAGCACCGCCGGCATGTTCGCCGACTCGAGGACGCGCAGCGGCGCGCGGTCGATCGCGCGCGACGACAGCGGCACGTGATCGCGGAACTGGTGCTCGACGAGCTCGGCGAAGCGCTCGGAGCGATCGAGATGGCGCGTCTGCGCCAGATCCCACGGCACCAGCTCGATGTCGCGCGAGCCGCCGCCGAAGGTGGGCAGCCGCTCCGCGCCGCCGACGGCCGCCGCCTGCGCGGCGTCCTTGTCGAACGCGGCGCAGAAGATCGACGCGCCGCTCGTCGTCGGCCGCATCGATCCGTTCGCGTGCAGGCTGACGAAGAGGTCGGCCTTGTTGTTGTTCGCGATCGCCGTCCGCTCGTCGAGCGGGACGTTGCGATCGTCGTCGCGCGTCAGCAGCACACGCAGCCCGAGCCGCGCCTCGACCACCGCCTTCGCCCGGCGCGCGATTGCGAGCGTGAGATCTTTTTCCTTCGCGCCGTCGCCGCTCTTCACGCCCTCGTCGTCGCCGCCGTGGCCGGCGTCGATGGCGATCGTGTGGAACGCCGACGGCGGCTGCCCGAAGACGAGCGGCGGCTCGGCCGGAGGCGGCGGCGTCGGCTGCGCCGGTTGTCCCGGCGGCGCCGCCGTGTCGGAAGGCACGAGCGCCAGCAGATCGAGCACGAGCCGCTGCGTCTCGTCCACCGGCTGCGACGTCGAACGGAACCCGGCGAAGCGCGGCCCGAGGTCGACCGCCAACGTCGTCGCGTCGACGAGGCGCACGCCCTGGACGATGCCCTGCGCCGGCTGCGGCGGCAGCGGCGGGTTCAACGCGTCGAGCGCGTCGGCGTCGAACCTGATCGTCAGGTGATCGCCGTCCTGCGTGACGGTGGATCCGGCGCGCGGCGTCGCATCGATCGTCAACCGCGCCGCGTTGCCGAGCGGATCGAAGCGGACCGCGACTTTCGGCACGCGGACGTCGCCGACGATGAGCAGGTTCGACGCCTTGCGGAGATCCAGGCGCGCGTCGTAGATGAGCGCGAGCGCGCGGCTGACGAACTCCACCGGCACGAGCCACCGGCGTCCGCTGCGCGACGGCGGCGCCGGCAGCGACACGAGCCGGCCCGACACCGACGCGAGCGCCTGATCCGGCGTCAGGACGATCGTTTTGCTCTTGTAGGTGACGGTGACGGCGCCGAGCGCGTCCTCACGAACGGCAACCTGAAACGGACCCGCGAGGTCGTCGAGCGCGACGAACTCCTGGTCGCCGACGAGCGTGAGCGGAAGCGCGCGGCGGCCGTCTTTCGAGAGCAGCGTCAGCGACGGCGATGCGGGCGCCTGGCTCGAGAGGACGGCGGCGAGGCCGAGGAGAAGCGCAAGCGTGAGGACGCCGGCTGGCAGCTGCGCAATCGCGCGGAACTTCAATGGAGGATCTCGGATGGCCGAGGTCCTCCATTGTAGCAGCCGTCAGCCGATGATGCGGCGAGTGGCGGTGATGCCGATGATGAGGAACACGAGGAACAGCACGAGGAACAGCCCCGCCAGGAACTTGGCGATGGCGAACGACGCACCGGCAATCCCCGTGAAGCCGAGCAGCGCGGCCATCAGCCCGATCACGAGAAATACGAGCGCCATGTGCAGCATGATCCAGACCCTCCGCACGGTGTGCTGCCAAAAGCATGCCGCGAGAAACGGATGGGCTGACGCGCGCGCGCCTTACTCGATCGTCACGCGGCGCCCGCGGCGGACTTCGGCCGACGGCGCCTGCAGCGTCACCTCGAGCACGCCGTCCTTGAACGACGCCTTCGCGCTGTCCGCGATCGTGCCTTCGGGCAGCGGGATCGATCGATGAAACGATCCGTAGCTCCGCTCGGTGCGATACCAGCCGTCGCGCGCTTCCTCCTGCTCGTGCCGCCGCTCGCCCTGAATCGTGAGCACGTCGTCGGTGACGTCGATGTGCACGTCCTCTTTCCTCATGCCCGGCAGGTCCGCGCGCACGACGAGGTCGCTGCCGCGCTGGAACATCTCGACCTGCGGCGCCCACGCAGTCTGCTGCCCGCGGCGCGTGAGGCCGCGTCCGCCGCCGAAGTCGTCGAAGAAGCGGTCCATCTCGTCGTTCCATCGCTGGAAGAGCGATCCGAACGGCGATCCGCCGGCCAAAAACGAACCGAACGGATCGCGGCGCGCGAGCGAGCGCGTCTGGTTGGGCTCGGGCGGCGTATTCGATTGGCGCGGGGTCTCGGTTGACGTGTTCTTCGATGGCGTGCCGGACGGATTGTTCGTGCGATCGGTCGTAGCCATGCGTCCTCCTTCGGTCGAATGCGCGAAACACGAAGTGCGCGGATGCTTCATGAGGACGGCAACTTCGATGCCAACGCAATCGTCCACGAATCCCGCCGCCGCGGCGAGGTGAGGCACAATCCCGCGTATGGATTCATTTCTCGCTGCGGCGATCGAAGAGGCGGAGCGCGGCCTGCGCGAGGGCGGCATCCCGATCGGCGCGGTCCTCGTGCACGGCGAGCGCATCCTCGGCCGCGGGCACAACCGGCGCGAGCAGCGCGGCAGCGCGGTGCTGCACGGCGAGATGGATGCGCTCGAAAACGCGGGCCGGCAGCCGGCGGCGGTCTATCGCCAGTGCGTGATGTACACGACGCTGTCTCCCTGCGCGATGTGCAGCGGCGCGATCCTCCTCTACGGCATCCCGCGCGTCGTCGTCGGCGAGAACCGGACGTTCGTCGGCGAGGAAGATCTGCTGCGGGCGCGCGGCGTGCGCGTCGAGGTCGTGCAGGACGAGCGGTGCGTCGCGATGATGCGATCGTTCATCGCGACG
>QHWK01000565.1 GCA_003223775.1 Acidobacteriota bacterium | reverse complement strand
CCGTTCTGCACCGACGAGAACGACGGCTGCTGGTCCCAGAACCGCCGCGGACACTTCGTGATCACGGCGAAATAGGCTGGCGGGTCAGGCAGGCCGGGCGGGTCAGGCAGGGCGGGCAGGCAGGCAGGTCGGGGCGGGCAGGCAGGTCGTGCCGCTCTACTGAGGCTGGTCGATCACGCGCAGCAGTTCCTGCTCGCTGATGCGATACTTCGCGACCTTTCGTCCGCTGACAAGCAGTACTGGGATCTCGAGGCCGTAGCGGGCCTCGAGATCGCGGTCGGTCGAGATGTCGACCTCTTCGACGCGCACGTCGCCGCCGGCGCGCTCCAGCGTGCGCGTCACCACAGCTTTCATCTCGTCGCACAGGTGACAACCCGGCCGCGAGTAGATCGTGATCGTCATGACGATCGGCGCTTCCGGCCCGCCTGCCTCGCCCGGCCCGCTTGGCCGGCCCGGCCCACGCGGCATTCGGCCACCATCTTCTCCGCGGCGGCGCGCGGGTCGGCCGCCGCGATGATCGGCCGCCCGACGACGAGATAAGTCGCGCCGGCGGCGAGGGCGTCGGCGGCGGTGGCCGTCCGCGACTGATCGCCATGCTCGTCGGCGGCGCCGCGGATGCCGGGCGTCACGATTGCGAAGCCCTGTCCGCAGCGGCGCCGGATGATCTCGATCTCCTGCGGCGACGCAACGACGCCGTCGAGGCCGGCCGATTCGGTGAGCGCCGCGAGGCGGCCGACCTGGTCGGCGACGCTCGCCTGCAGGCCGATCTCCATCAGCGCCTGCTGATCCAGGCTCGTCAGCATCGTCACGGCAATGACGAGCGGCGCCGGCCGCGACCGGCGCGCCGCCTCCTCGACTGCCGCCGCGCGCGCCGCGCGCATCATCGCCAGCCCGCCCGATGCGTGCACGTTGAGCATCCAGACGCCGAGGCGCGTCGCCGCCGCGACGGCGCCGGCCACCGTGTTCGGGATGTCGTGGAACTTCAGGTCGAGGAAGACACGGTCGCGCGACGCAAGCTCCTCGACAAGCGCCGGCCCTGCGCTCGTGAACAGGCGGCTGCCGATCTTGAAGCCGCCGACCGCGCCGCCGAGCTGCGCGGCGAGCGCGCGCGCCTCGGCCGCCGTATCCACGTCGAGCGCGACGAGAAGCTGCTCCATGCCTCCTGCCTTACGTCAGATCGGCCGCTTCTTCGCGCGTGTCGAGCGATCCGACGAGATCGGCGACGCGCGCGACGCCGTGGCGCTCCATGTAATCGGTGATGCCGTCGAGCACTTTGCCCCAGATGAATGGATCGACGAAGTTCGCCGTGCCGATCTGGACGGCGTTCGCGCCGGCGATCAGGAACTCGAGCGCGTCGCGCGCGTCGGCGATGCCGCCCATGCCGAGGATCGGAATCTTCACCGTCTGCCGGCACTCCCACACCATGCGCACGGCGATCGGCCTGATGGCCGGGCCGCTCAGCCCGCCGACGACGTTCGAGATCTTCGGCCGGCGGCTCTCGACGTCGATCACCATGGCGAGGAACGTGTTGACGAGTGAGACGGCGTCGGCGCCGGCGTCCTCGGCCGCGTGCGCGAACGACGCGACGTCGGTGACGTTCGGCGTGAGCTTCGGGACGACCGGCAGCCGCGTCGCCTTGCGCACCGCGCTCACGACGTCGAACGTCCCGTTCAGGCTGCAGCCGAATTGAATGCCGCCCTCCTTGATGTTGGGGCACGAGATGTTCAGCTCGATCGCCGCGACGCCTTCCGCGTCCGACACCACGCGCGAGACCTCGACGTACTCGTCGAGCGTCGTGCCGCAGACGTTGACGATGACGGTGGCGCCGCGCGCGCGCAGCTCCGGCAGCTTTTCGTCCACGAAGCGGCGCGCGCCGATCCCCTGCAGGCCGATCGCGTTCAGCATGCCGGCCGGCGTCTCGACGATGCGCGGCGAGGGATGCCCTTCGCGCGGCTCGAGGAACAGCCCCTTCGACACGATCGCGCCGAGGGTGGAGAGATCGACGACCTCGGCGTACTCGACGCCGTAGCCGAAGCAGCCGCTCGCCGCGACGAGCGGGTTCTTCAGCGTCAGCGATCCGATGCGAACCGAGAGATCCATCTCGCGCACGGCGTCCCGATCATCCCCACACGACGCGATCCGCCGCCAGCACCGGCCCCGCGATGCACGATCGCACGTGGTGGACGGCGCCGTCGTCGGCGCGCATCGGCACGACGCAGCTGTAGCAGCCGCCGAGCCCGCAGCCCATGATGCGCTCGACCGAGATCTGACACGGGCGGCCGTATCGCGCGGAGGCTCGCGCGACGGCCGCGAGCATCGGCTCGGGGCCGCAGGCGTAGAGCATCAGCGGCGCGCTCGCGCTCCGCTCGGCGAGGCGCCGCTCGAGCGGCGCGACGACGCGGCTGCGTTCACCGACGCTGCCGTCTTCGGTCGTGAGGATCAACTCGACGCCGAGCGCGCGAAAGAAATCGAGATAGAAGAGCTCGCCGCCCCGCCGCGCGCCGTAGAACAACGTCGTCGGCACGCCGCGGGACGTCAGCGCTTCGGCGAGCGTCGCGAAGGGCGCAAGGCCGACGCCGCCGGCAATCATCCACGCGCCGGACGGCGGCGCGACGGACGTGAAGGGGCGGCCGAGCGGGCCGAGGCAGTCGACGCGGCGTCCGGGCACGGCGTCGAAGATCAGCCGCGTCGAGGGGCCGATGCGCTTGCTCAGGATCGTGATCGCGGCGGCCGCGCCGCGATCGTCGCGGAGCACTTCGAAGATCGAGAAGGGGCGGCGCAGCAGCGGATCGGCGCCGGTGCCCGGCTTCAGCATCACGAACTGCCCCGGCTGCGCGGCGGCGCCGATCGCCGGCGCGTCGAGCGTGAGGACGTTGTAGTCGTCCGACAGCCGCCGGTTCGCGAGCACGCGCGCCGGCACATCGATCGGCACGCCGCCAGTATACTGGGTCGCCGTGCGCTACCTCCGCATGCTGTTCAACTCGATGTCGGCGGCCGGTATCGCCACGACGTACGTCCTCGCGCTCTTCCTCCATCTGAACCC
>QHWK01000066.1 GCA_003223775.1 Acidobacteriota bacterium | reverse complement strand
GTCGGCTGCCTTCGTGGGCGGCTCGCTCGGCATGGGACCGCGATGCTTCTTCCCGGGCGCGTCGACGACGCCGCCGCTGCGTCCAGGCGCGGCCGGGGCGCGCCGATTCGCGGTCGGACGCGGCGTGGCCGCCGTGGACGTGAACCCGGGCACGCCGATCTGCTCGAGCAGGTGCGTCGCGGCGTCGCGGACGTCGGCAATCTGTCGCGCCACCGCCTCGCGGTCGATCAGGGCGCCGGCTTTTGCCTGCATGCTGCCGACCGCGCGCCCGAGCTGCTCGGCGAAGGCGACGATCCGCGCTTCGACGTCCCCCGGTGCCGGCGGAACCTGCGCCGCACTCGTCGTCCGGCCGCTAGGTGTTCCGCTCGTCTTCCGCTTCGCCATCAAATCCTCCATCGCTGCGGGAGCACGTACCATGCCATCAAAAAAGGGGTCGTACCCCTTTTTCGGCGAAAAAGGGGTACGACCCCTTTTTTTGTGACGTGGCGAGGTCGACGATCGCCGACGGCATCCATGCCGCGCCGGCGAGGGCGCGCGTCGCGGCGAAGACGAGATGCGCCGCGAGGCTGAACGCAAGAAGTTGCGGCGCCGGCGCGTACGCGCCGAAGAAGAAGACCCACGCCGCCTGCGTCGTGCCGAGATGGGCGACCGTCACCGGCAGCGCCGCGATCATGAAGACGACTGGCAGGAACGTCAGCAGCTGCGCGAACGGAATGTGAATGCCGAACGCGTGCGCCGCGTAGTAGTGCAGGCACAGCGACACGAAGAACATCGGCGCGCGCAGCAGCACGATCTGGGCGTAGCGCGCCGGCGTCGCCAGCCTGAAGGTCCGCGCCAGCGGCCAGTCGCGCGGCGCGAGCAGCCACCGCACGAGGATCCACCCCGCCGCGACCGCCGCCGCGACGATCAGCAGACTCCGCGACACCTCCGCGCGCAGACCGAGCAGCCCGAGCATCGACCAGAGCACCAGCTGCGTGTACTCGGTGAGCACGAGGAAGAGCACGGTGCTCCCGAGCTCGAGAAACGGCGCGCGGAGCCGCCGCGTCAGGTACGCGGCCAGCGCGCCGCGCCCAAGATTCGTGTTGAAGAAGCCGACGACGTACGAGATCGCGCGGACGGCCAGCAGCTCGCGATACGGCACGCCGCCGTGAAACCAGCGCACGACGGCCGCGAGCACCAGCGTGTCCCACGCGAAGTAGAACAGCGTGTTCGCGAACATGAGCGGCAGGAACAGGCCGAGGTCCGCGTCGCGAAGCGCCTGGACGAGCGCCGTCGCGGGCACGCGGCGCAGGATCAACGCGAAGATCACGGCCGTGGCCGCGATCGCGCCCGCGCGCCGCAGCGCGATCCCCGGTCGCGCGCGTCTCGCCGCAGGCACGCCGGCCATCATCGGAAGAGATCCAGGCTGGCGTCGCGCACCAGCTCCGCGCCGCGGCCGCGGCCGATCCAGTCCGCTGCCCCGCGGACGATCGCGACGGGAAGGCGCGCGGTCTTGCGCATGACGAGCTCGGCGGCGCTCGCGATCTCGTCGGCGATCGCCATCACGGTGGACGAGAGCTCGCGGCCGAACGCGTCGCGGCAGCCGCGATAGTCGGCCAGCGGCCGCAGGCCGGCGACGCCGAGGGCGACGTTCACCACGCCCTCACGCCACGGCCGGCCGAACGTATCGGAAACGATCACGCCGACGTCGCGGTCGAACGCCGCCGCGAGGGCATCGCGAATCCGGGCCGCCGACGCGTCGGGATCCCGCGGCAGCAGCGTGACGAACCCGAGATCGACGTTCGACGCGTCGACGCCGGCGTTGGCGCACACGAAGCCGTGGCGCGTTTCGGCGATGAGGATGCCGCGCTCCATCCGCACGATGCGCGCCGACTCGCGCAGCACGACCTCGACGACGCACGCGTCCTTTCCGTGGGCCGCGGCCCACTCGACCGCGCGCGCCGACGGCTCCACATCGTCGAGGCGAACGAGCGCGCCTTCTGATTTCGACACGATCTTCTGCGCGACGACGAAGACGTCGCCGTGATCGACGCTGCGGCGCGCGCGCGCGACGGCATCGGCGATGAGCGCCGCGACGTCGGCGCCCGCCGTCACTTCGGGCATGCCGGGCAGCGCGGCGATGTGGAGATCGGACGCCACGGCGGACCTCGCCGCTCTAACGGACCGCGTGCACTTTTTCGGGGGCGATCTTCACCATGACGCGCACTTCGCCCGGCTGCCGGTACGGGTACTTGTCCTGGTCGAGGTACTTCTTCGCCATCTTGTCGATGTGTGCGTCGGCGCCCTGCTCGACCATCTGGACGACGCGTCCCTGGATGCCCAGGTAGCGGTACGGATTCTCGGGGTCCGCAATCGCCAGCGCGACGCGGGGATTGGTCTCGAGGTTCTTCGCCTTCACACGGCCGCGCGCCGTGTTGACGATCACGTGCGTGCCGTCGTAGTCCACCCACACCGGCGTCACTTGCGGCCGGCCGTCCGCGCTGACGGTGGCGAGCTGCGCGAACGCGCGCTTCGTGGTCTGCAGAAGGTCGGCGTGCGAGGCGGGAATCGAAGTGGCCATCGGTTCGCTCCAATCGTCGATCGGATTACCGTCGAGAACGCAAAGAAAGGCAACGGCCGCGGAGTCGATGGTATCAGAGGCCGACGACGCGGAAGCGCGCGTCGTGGCGCTTGTGGCGCCGGTTGATCGCGACGGCCAGCGCCGTGAGCTGCTCGATCGCCCGCGCGCGCGACAGCGGCCCGACGTCCACGCCGCGCAGCTGCGGGAGCACGGCCACGAGCGCGAGCGCCCGCTCGCGCGCCGCGTCCGAATCGCCGCAGACGAATTCGTCGCAGTCGAGCGGCTCGTCGACGCGGTCGAGCAGGTGCGCGGGAACCGTCTTGAACGCGCACGCGAGCGCGACCGCCGGCATTTTGCCGCCGGCAAATGTCAGCGGCACGGTGAGATCGATCGCCACCGCGCCCGATCGCATCCGCGGTCCGACGTCGTCGATGAGCGCGTCGATCGTCCCGAACGGCACGGCGAAGACGACGGTATCGACGTCGGCGACCGCCGCTCCGTTCGCGGCGACGTCGACGGCGCCGCTCCAGGCCGCGGTGACGGCGCGGGCGCGCTCCGGGTTGCGCGAGCCGACGACGACGTGAATGCCCGCCGCCGCGAGGCGGCGCGCAAGCCCGCTGCCCTGCTGTCCCGTTCCGCCGAGAATTGCGACTGCGCCTGGAATCACGATCACCTCACCAATCCAAGCCGCGTGAGCGTCGCGATGAGCTCGCGCATCTGTTCGTTTCGACGGCCGCCGGCCAGCACGTCGCGCACCGCACGCGCGTCGCCGGGTTCGAGCGGGAAGCCGTTCCCCATCACGTCGCTCGGCACCGAACAGCCGCGGCCTTCGTCGATCGCGTACGCGATCGCGCGCTCGAGCATCGGCGTCGCGCGAGCGCCCCGCGATCCGTCATCATCGACCGTGCGCGCCTTCGCGAATGGAATGAGCACGCCGGCGGCCACAAGGAAGATCAGATTCCTCGCAATCTCGTCCGCGTCGCCGCCGCGGCCCGAGAGCGACGCGACCGCGTCGGCGATCGTCAGCGAGCCGCGCGCCATCAGCGCGCGCACGTCGCGGATGAAGCCGTCGTGAAACGCGATCTCGCCGCGCGGAACGGCGGCCTTCGTCGGGATCGCGGACGGCGCCCGCGCGCTGCCGATCACCGTCGCGAACACCGCCTCCGGACGCGCGCGGCTCGAGCCATCATCGCCGCGGACGAAGACGTCGCGGCGGAAGCGCCGGTTGGTCGCGAAGTCGGCGGCGAGCTGGCGCTGGCGCTCCGTCTCGAGCGCCGCGACGGCTTGCGCCGACTCCGCGTCGAGCACGAGCGCCGGATGGTTCTCGGCGAGCGTCGCGCTGCCCACGTAGCGCAGCCCGACGTCGGCGAGCTCGTCGGCGACGTCCACCGAGTAGAACGGCTGCCACGCCGCGTTCATGAACTCGTGGACGATGTACTGCGTGTCGCGTTTGTGGTACGCCTCGATGGCGGTGACCGCTGACGGGTTCGCCTTGAAATAGCGCGGCCGCGCGTGGCTGAACGCGGTGAGCGCGGCGAGCGCGGCCGCGGTACGCTGCGCGGTGTCGCCGCTCGCCGTCGTCGACAGCTCGACGAGCAGCTTGCGCAGCGGCGCTTCGCTCGCCCACCCGGGCAGACAGTTGTAGCTGACGTAGGCGATCCCGCCGGCCTTGAGGAGCGCCTGAATCACGCGCCGCACGGCGCCGCGCGCGTCGGCATCGACCCAGCTGTAGACGCCGTGGAGCACGATGAAATCGCACGGCGGCCAACCGCGCGAGAGCAGCTGATCGAAGTCGGCCTCGTGAAACGTGACGTTCGCGACGCCGAGCGCCGCCGCATGGCGCCTGGCGCCTTCGACGTGCGCCGGGATGATGTCGCAACCGTGGAACTCGCCCTGTGGAAACGCGCCGGCGTTGACGACGGTGGAGGCGCCGAAGCCGCAGCCGAGCTCGAGATACACAAACGCCCCGTCGAGCGGCCGCGTCGCCGCGCCGTTCACCGCCGCCGCGTAGTTCAGCCACGCCGGCGACAGCTCGCGAAAGAACTGATCGGTATAGCTCGTGTCGGTCACGTAGCCGTGCGCGGCCATTTGCGGTAGAATAGTGGATTCCTCCGCTCAAATTTTTCGTGGTGCCATGATCTCAGTTCAAGGTGTGTCGATGCGGTTCGGGTCGAAGGTGCTCTTCGAGGACGTCGCGACGACGTTCTCCGCGGGGCGCCGCTACGGATTGACGGGGCCGAACGGCGCCGGCAAGTCGACCTTCATGAAGCTGCTCACGGGCGAGCAGCCGCCTCAGCGCGGCACCGTCGCGCGGCCCGACAAGCTCGGCGTGCTGCGGCAGGATCAATTCGCGTTCGACCGGTTCCGCGTCATCGACGCGGTGATCATGGGCAACGAGCGCCTGTGGTCCGCGCTGCAGGAGCGCGAGCTGCTGTACGAGAAGAGCGAGCTGACCGACGCCGAAGGGATGCGCCTCGGCGAGCTCGAGGGCATCGTCGGCGACGAGGACGGCTACGAGGCGGAGAGCAACGCCGCGATTCTGCTGCAGGGGCTCGACATCCCCGACGCGCTGCACCATCGGACGATGGCGGAGCTGCAGGGCGGGCAGAAGGTCCGCGTGCTGCTCGCGCAGGCGCTCTTCGGCCGGCCCGAGGCGCTGCTCCTCGACGAGCCGACGAACCATCTGGACCTCGACTCGATCCACTGGCTGCGCGAGTTCCTGCTGCGCTACGAAGGCACGCTGATCGTCATCTCGCACGATCGCCATTTCCTGAACGGCATCTGCACGCACATCGCCGACATCGACTACCAGACGATCATCACCTACACCGGCGGCTACGACGACATGGTGCTGGCGAAGACGCAGATTCGCTCGCGCGTCGAGGGCGAGAACGCGCAGCGCGAGAAGAAAATCGCGCAGCTGCAGGACTTCATCGCGCGCTTCTCTGCCGGCACGCGCGCGAGCCAGGTGACGTCCCGCAAGAAAGAAGTGGAGCGGCTGCAGACGACCGAGCTCGCGCGCTCGAACATCCAGCGTCCATACATCCGGTTCACGATGAATCGCCCATCGGGCCGCGTGGCGCTCCAGGCGAAGCACGTCAGCAAGTCGTTCGGCGATCTGCGCGTGATCGACGGCTTCGACGCGATCGTGAACCGCGGCGAGAAGATCGTCCTCGTCGGCCGCAACGGCGTCGGCAAGACGACGATGCTGAAGGCGCTGCTGGCCGACGCGCCGAGCGTCGCGCCGGCGCCGGGCGACATCGACGCCGGCGTCGTGAAATGGGGCCACGAGGTCTCGGTCGGCTATTTTCCGCAGGATCACACGGGCGTCATCGAGAAGGGGTTCACCGCTGTCGAATGGCTGCACCGCTTCGATCCCGATGCGTCGCGCCAGGACATCCACGGCCTGCTCGGGCAGATGCTCTTCAGCGGCGAGGAAGGGCTCAAGCCAACCGAAGCGCTCTCGGGCGGCGAAACCGCGCGGCTGCTCTTCTGCCGGATCATGCTGCAGAAGCCGAACGTCCTCGTGTTCGACGAGCCGACGAACCACCTGGATCTCGAGTCGATCAACGCCTTGAACGTCGCGCTCCAGAAGTACGACGGGACCGTGTTCCTGGTGACGCACGACGAGGACCTGATGGACGAGGTCGGCACGCGCATCTGGCATTTCGACGGCCGGACGATCGAGGACTTCAAGGGGACGTACGAGGACTACGCGGCGTCGCTCGTCTGACGCGAGCCGCGCTATCATGAGGCCCATGACTGCACGCCGATCGTTCCTCGCCCGCTTTGGCGCCGCCGCAGCGGCGTTCGGACTTCCCGTCTCGACGATGGCCGCGCAGGACGCGCCGCCGAAGCCCTCCTCCGACGCGCGCTGGCAGCCGACGCGCGAGGCGAAGGACGAGTGGTACGACCAGATTCCGGGCAAACACCGCCTGGTGTTCGATGCGGTGTCGCCGGACGGCGTCGCCAGCGCGATCCAGTTCACCAACAACTTCTTCACCGGCAACAAGAACGGCTACTCGCTCGAGCCGGCTGACGTCGCCGTCGTGATCGTGATGCGCCACCGCGCGACGCAGTTCGCGTTCACCGACGCGATCTGGTCGAAGTACGGCGCGCCGCTCTCCGAGTCCGACAAGTTCACGGATCCGAAGACCGGCCAGGTCCCTGCAGTGAACTACTACCGCAACAGCCTCGAATCGCACGTCAAGCGCGGCGTCCACCTCGCCGTCTGCGATCTCTCCACGCATCGCCTCGCGGGATTCGTCGCGAGGAAGATCGACGGCAAGGCTGACGACATCTACAAAGAGATGACGGTGAACGCGCTCGGCAACGTCCACTTCGTGCCGGCCGGAATCGTCGCCGTCAACCGCGCGCAGGAGCGCGGGTACGCGCTCGCCTCGGTAAGCTAGACACAGCTGCGATCTGTAGGGCGAGGCTTTCAGCCTCGCCTTGGCGGCCCTGAAAGGGCCGCCCTACGTTCGTGAATTCGCTACAATCCGCGCGTATGCGATCTCTCACAGCGCTCGGTTGTGTGGCGGTGCTGATCTGCGCGGCCATGTCGACGACACACGGCCAGACAAAACGGCGCGCGCGCGACCTCGGCATCCCGTTCGACGGAACGCCGGGACCGCTCAACGCGATTACCGACGTCACGGGCGTCGAGGTCGGCATGACGACGCTCATCTCCGGCGAGGGCGCGCTGAAAGTCGGCGCCGGTCCGGTGCGGACCGGCGTGACGGCGATTCTTCCGCGCGGGAAGAATGGACGCGAGCAGGTTTTCGCCGGCTGGTTCTCGCTGAACGGCAACGGCGAGATGACGGGGACGACGTGGATCGAGGAAGCGGGACTGCTCGAAGGGCCGATCCTCATCACCAACACGCACAGCGTCGGCGTCGTGCGCGACGCCTCGATCAAATGGTCCGTCGATCACGGGCGTACGGCGCAGGCGTGGTCGCTGCCGGTCGTCGCCGAGACGTGGGACGGCTTCCTCAACGACATCAACGGTTTTCATGTGCATCCGGAGCACGTCTTCGCGGCGCTCGACCGCGCGCGCGTCGGCCGCGTCGACGAGGGGAATGTCGGCGGCGGCACCGGGATGCGCTGCTACGGCTTCAAGTGCGGCACGGGAACGGCGTCGCGCAAGATCGCCGCGCAGGCCGGCGGCTACACCGTCGGCGTGCTCGTGCAGGCGAACCACGGGACGCGCGAACTGCTGCGCGTCGCGGGCGTCCCGGTCGGCAAGGAGATTCCCGAGCCGCCCACGCGTCGCGCCGCTGACGCATCTCGCGCTGCCGATGCGCTCGGCGAAACCGGATCGATTATCATCGTCGTCGCCACCGATGCGCCGCTGCTGCCGCATCAGCTGAAGCGGATCGCGCGCCGCGCGTCGCTCGGCCTCGCGCGCACCGGCAGCGTCTCGAGCAACGGCTCGGGCGACATCTTCATCGCGTTCTCGACCGCGAACGCCGGCGCCGCCGAAGCTGCCGCGACCGCGCCGGTGACGATGCTCTCGAATGCACGGATTGGCGCGGTCTTCGAAGCGACGGTCGAAGCGACCGAGGAAGCGATCATCAACGCGCTCGTCGCCGGCGAGTCGATGAGCGGCGTCGACGGTCATCGCATCGAAGCGATTTCGCACGACGCGCTGCTTGCAGCGATGCGCAAGTACAACCGTCTCAGCAAGTAGGACTTGTAGGCCGACCCCTGTAGGGCGACTCTTTCAGGGTCGCCGTCGCTCGCCGTCGCTCGCCGGCCAACCGATTTCGGAGATCCTCCGTCCAACGTCGCAGTGAGCGGCCTCGCGCAGGACCTTCGCTTCGCTGTCCGCACGCTCCGCAAGGCCCCCGCCTTCACCGCGCTGACGGTCGCCATCCTCGCGCTCGGCATCGGCGCCAACACGGCGATCTTCAGCCTCGTCGACGCCGCGCTCTTCCGCCCGCTCCCGTTCCCCGATCCCGATCGCCTCGTGATGCTGTGGGAGCGCGCGCCGGCGTACGCGCATAATCGCGTCGCCCCGCTGAACTACGTCGATTGGAGCGAGCAGAACGACGTCTTCTCGTCGACGGCAGCGGTATCCGGCGGCGGACGCACGCTGACGACTGGCGGGCGCGAGCCGGAACGGATTCCCGGTCAGTCGGTGACGGCGGCGTTCTTCGACGTCCTGCGCGTTCGCGCGCTGATGGGACGCACGTTCGCCGCCGCGGACGCCGTGCCGAATCCGTCGACGGTCGTCATCAGCGAGCGGTTGTGGAAGCAGCGCTTCGCGAGCGACCGCGGCATCGTTGGGCGGACGATCACGCTCGACAGCGAGCCGTTCACCGTGATCGGCGTCGTGCCGGCCTCGTTCGAGATCCTCTTCCCCGCCGATCTGTGGACGCCCTATCTGCCGCGCCGCACGCCCGAGCAGCGCCGCATGCATTACATGCAGGTGCTCGCCCGGCTGAAGCCGGGCGTGACGCTCGAGCAGGCGCGGGCGAATATGGAGGACGTCGCGCGCCGTATCGCCGCCGCGTCGCCGGCGACGAACGCGCGATGGTCCGTCACGGTCGAACCGCTCGAGCAGGCGCTCGTCGGCGACGATCTGCACGCCACCTCGATCGCGCTCGCCGCGATCGTCGTCTTCGTCCTCGTCACCGTGTGCGCGAACGTCGCGAACCTGCTGCTCGCGCGCGGCGTCGGCCGCGCGCGCGAGATCGCCGTGCGCGCGGCGCTCGGCGGCGGCCGCGGGCGCATCGTGCGGCAGCTGCTCACCGAAAGCCTGCTGCTCGCTGCGGCCGGCGGCGCCGCCGGCTGGGCGCTCGGGCTGGCGCTCGTGCGCACGGCGCCGTCGATGATGCCGCCGGGCACGCTGCCGAGGGGCATCGAGCTGACGATCGACGCGCGGCTCGCGCTGTTCGGCGCGGCGATCTCGATCGCGGCCGCGATCGTCTTCGGCCTCGCGCCGGCGTGGCACGCGTCGCGCGTCGAGATCGCGGCGGCGCTCACCGCCGGCGGCCGTGGCGCCACCGGATCGGCCGGCGCGTTCCGCGCGGCGCTCGCCGCCGTCGAGGTCGCGATCGCCGTCGTCCTCGTGTCCGGCGCAACGCTGCTGGTGCGGACGGTTACGTCGCTCGCCCGCGTCGATCCGGGCTACAGCGCGTCGAACGTGCTGACGATGTATGTCAGCCCGCCGCTCACGCGCTACGCGACGCCGCAGCACGCGCTGCAGTTCTACGAGGGCGCGACGCGCGCGATTCGCGCGCTGCCCGGCGTCCGCGCGGTCGCGGTCGGCGGCAGCCTGCCGCTCGACGGGTGGGACATCGGGCAGGGGTTCGAGATCGTTGGCGATCCGCCGGTCGACAAGGCCAACCAGCCGTCGGCGCACTATCAGATCGTCGGCGCCGAGTATTTCGACGTGCTCGGCATCCCGATCGTCCGCGGGCGCGCGTTCGCGGATCGCGACGCCGCGGCGGCGCCGCCGGTCTGCATCGTCAACGAGGAGTTCGCCCGTCGATACTTCGCGAGCCGCGATCCGATCGGCGCGCGCGTCAGCGTCAGCGCGATGGATCCGGCCGGGCCGCGCGCCGTGGTGCGCGAAGTCGTCGGCGTCTCGCGTCAGGTGAAAATCGAGGGGCCCGGCGAGAAGCAGAACGCGGTCGAGATCTACGTCCCGGTGGCGCAGAACCCCTGGTACTCGGCGTCGATCGCGGTGAAGACGGCAGCCGATCCGCGCGCGCTCGCGCCGGCGGTTCGCGCGGCCGTCGCGCGCGTGGACCCCGAGCTGCCGATCACGCGCCTGCGCACGATGGACGATGTGGCGGCGGAGTCGATGGCGGAGCCACGTTTTCGCGCGGCGCTCGTCAGCCTGTTCGCGCTGCTCGCGCTCGCGCTCGCAGCGGCGGGCGTCTTCGGCGTCCTCGCGTTTGGCGTGAACCAGCGGCTGCGCGAGTTCGGGATTCGCCTCGCGCTCGGCGCGCGGCGCAGCGACGTCGTGCGGCTGGTGGCGGCCTCCGCGCTGCGGATCATCGCCGCGGGCATCGCGGCGGGAACGGTGGCCGCCGCGGCGCTCGGCCGCTTCCTCGCCGCGCTGCTCTTCGGCGTTGGTCCGCTGGATCCGGTGGCGCTGGCGGCGCCGGCGGCGCTGCTGCTCGGCGTCGCGCTCGTCGCGTGCGCCGCGCCCGCCGCGCGCGCGATCCGCGTGGATCCGGCCGCGTCGCTGCGCGTCGAATGATTCCCAAATGTAGGTCGGCCCTTTCAGGGCCGACGCTGCGGCAGGCGACCCTGAAAGGGTCGCCCTACATGAGCCTGAAAGGGTCGCCCTACATGAGCCTGAAAGGGCCGCCCTACATGAGCCTGAAAGGGTCGGCCTACATGAGCCTGAAAGGGTCGGCCTACATGAGCCTGAAGGGTCGGCCTACCTGAGCCCGAAAGGGGTCGGCCTACAAGGTATCCTGTCGGCCGCATGGCGGATGTCGAAACGTTCGCGCTCGGCGACTTCCCGCTGCAGTCGGGGTCCACGCTATGGCAGGCGCGGCTCGCGTACAAGACCTACGGCCGCCTGAACGCGGCGCGGGACAACGCCGTCCTCATCCCCACCTTCTACGCCGGTCATCACACCGACTGCGAGCTGATGTTCACGGCGGGACGCGCCATCGATCCCGCCCGCCATTTCATCGTCGTCGTCAACATGTTCGGCAACGGATTGTCCTCGTCGCCGAGCAACGCGCCGGTGCCGATCGACCGCGCGGCGTTTCCCCGCGTGACGATCCACGACAACGTCGTCGCGCAGCATCGGCTCGTCACGCAGCATCTCGGCCTCGCGCGGCTCGCGCTGGTGGCCGGCTTCTCGATGGGCGCCCAGCAGGCGTTCCACTGGGGCGCGCTCTTTCCGGAAAGCGTCGGCGCGATTGCCGCGATCTGCGGGACGGCGCGTACGTCGCCGCACAATGCCGTGTTCCTCGAGGGGCTGCGGGCGGCGCTGACCGCCGACGCCGCGTTCAACGACGGCTGGTACGACACGCCGCCGGTGAAGGGGATGATCGCGTTCGCGCGGGTCTACGCCGGGTGGGTCTATTCGCAGGACTTCTACCGGCAGCGCGAGCACACGAAGCTGGGCCTGGCATCGATCGACGACGTGCTGCGGTTCTCCGAGCAGCGCTACCGGTCGCGCGACGCGAACGATCTGCTCGCGATGCTGTGGACGTGGCAGCACGCCGACGTGAGCGCGAACGATCGCTTCAAAGGGGATCTCGTGGCGGCGCTGAAAGCCGTCACCGCCCGCGCGATCGTCATGCCGAGCGAGACCGATCTCTACTTCCGGGTCCGCGACAACGAGCTGGAAGTGCGGCACATGCCGAACGCGCAGCTGCGCCCCATCCCGTCGATCTGGGGGCACGCCGCCGGCCGCGGCACCAACCCGGTCGACAACGCGTTCATCGACGCCGCGCTCGGCGAGGTGCTCGCGGCTCAGTAAGTCTCGAGGGGCGCGGCGCGTGTTCGGCTAGACTCACGCGAGGAGCGGCTATGCGCATCATCGCGCTCGTCGTCGCGCTCGGCGCCGTCGTGGCACTGCGCGCGCAGACATCAGGAAAGTATCAGGTCACGCAGACCTATGCAGTGGGCGGCGACGGCAGCTGGGACTACATCGTTCCGGATCCGCTGAATCATCGGCTGTTCGTCGCACGGCAGAATCGCGTGATGGTGCTCGACGAGAACACCGGCGCGTTGCTCGGCGAAGTCACCGGCATCCAGGGCGCGCACGGCACGGCGGTCGCCGCCGCGACCGGACACGGGTTCGCCACGTCTGGCAACGATCGCAGCGTCGTCATGTTCGATCTGAAGACGTTCGCCGTGCTCGGCCGGATTCCCGCCGCCGAG
>QHWK01000734.1 GCA_003223775.1 Acidobacteriota bacterium | reverse complement strand
ATCGCGCCGACGTTTCCCGATCTGACCGATCCCGACATGGAGTCGGCGCTGGCGCTCGTGCACCAGCGCTTCAGCACGAACACCTTCCCGTCGTGGCCGCTCGCGCACCCGTACCGCTACGTCGCGCACAACGGGGAGATCAACACGCTGCGCGGCAACATCAACTGGATGCGCGCGCGCGAAGGGCTACTGCGCTCGCCGCTCTTCGGCGACGACCTGAAGCGGATCCTCCCGATCATCCGCGAAGGCGGCAGCGACACGGCGACGTTCGACAACGTGCTCGAGCTGCTCGTCATGGCCGGCCGCTCGCTGCCGCACGCGATCCTGATGATGATCCCGGAGCCCTGGTCCGGCCACGAGACGATGACGCCCGAGGTGAAGGCGTTCTACGAGTTCCACTCCGCGCTGATGGAGCCGTGGGACGGCCCCGCGTCGATCGCGTTCACCGACGGCCGCGTCATCGGCGCCGTGCTCGATCGCAACGGCCTGCGCCCGTCGCGCTATTACGTGACGAAGGACGGCCTCGTGATCATGGCGTCCGAGGTGGGCGTGCTCGACATTCCGGCCGAGGACATCCTCCTGAAGGAACGGCTGCACCCTGGACGCCTTTTCCTCGTGGACACGGTGCAGGGGCGCATCGTGTCGGACGACGAGGTGAAGCGCGAGCTGGCCGCCGCGCATCCCTATGGACGCTGGCTCGACGAGCATCTCGTCGACATCGAGGATCTGCCGGCGGCGCCGCACCTGCCGCGCCTCAGCCACGAACGCATCGTGCAGCGGCAGCAGCTGTTCGGCTACACGCAGGAGGACCTCGGGATTCTGCTCGCGCCGATGGCGGCGAAAGGCGAAGAGCCGATCGGCTCGATGGGCACCGACACGTCGCTCGCGGTGCTGTCCGATCGCCCGCGCCTGCTCTACGACTACTTCAAGCAGCTGTTCGCGCAGGTGACGAACCCGCCGCTCGACGCGATCCGCGAAGAGCTGGTGACGACGATGGGGTCGACCGTCGGGCCGGAAGGCAACCTGCTCGAGGCGCGGCCCGAATCGTGCCGCCAGATCAAGATCAAGTACCCGATCATCGATAACAATCAGCTCGCGAAGCTGCGCTACGTCTACGAGCCGGCGTTCAAGTCGATCACGCTGCCGATGCTCTACGACGCGCGCAAGGGCGGACGCGGGTTGTCGATCGCGATGGATCGCCTGAAGAAGAGCGCGAGCGACGCGGTCGCCGCGGGCTACACGATCGTCATCCTGTCCGACCGCGGCGCGGATCGCGATCAGGCGCCGATTCCCAGCCTGCTCGCGACGGCCGGCGTGCACCATCACCTCGTGCGTCAGGGCACGCGCACCCGATGCGGCCTCGTCGTCGAGTCGGGCGACGCGCGGGAGGTGCACCACTGCGCGCTGCTCCTCGGCTACGGCGCCGGCGTCGTCAACCCGTATCTCGCGTTCGAGACGCTGGACGACATGGTCCGCCAGCGTCAGCTCGTCGGGGTCGCGCACGATCAGGCGGTCACCAACTACATCCACGCGCTCAACAAGGGCATCCTCAAGGTGATGTCCAAGATGGGCATCTCCACGCTGCAGGGCTATTGCGGCGCGCAGATCTTCGAGGCGGTCGGGCTCGATCGCGCGTTCGTCGATCAGTACTTCACGTGGACGGCGTCGCGGATCGGCGGCGTCGGCGTCGACGTGATCGCGGCGGAGGTCTCGAAGCGGCACGCCGCGGCGTTTCCTTCGCGCGGCGGCGGCACGCGGGACCTCGAGTCGGGCGGCGAGTACCAGTGGCGGCGCGACGGCGAGTATCACCTGTTCAACCCCGACACCGTCTTCAAGCTGCAGCATGCGACGCGCAGCGGGCAGTACGAGGTGTTCAAGGAGTACACGCGGCTCGTCGACGATCAGAACCGGCGGCAGGCGACGCTGCGCGGCCTGCTCGAGCTCGCGTCCGATCGGCCGCCTTTGCCGATCGACGAGGTGGAGCCGGTCGAGGCCCTCCTGAAGCGCTTCGCGACCGGCGCGATGTCGTACGGATCGATCAGCCAGGAAGCGCACGAGACGCTCGCGATCGCGATGAACCGCATCGGCGGCAAGAGTAATACCGGCGAGGGCGGCGAGGATCCGGCGCGCCAGGTGCGCGACGCGAACGGCGACTGGCGGCGGAGCGCGATCAAACAGGTGGCGTCGGCGCGATTCGGCGTCACGAGCGAGTACCTCGTCAACGCGGAGGATCTGCAGATCAAGATGGCGCAGGGCGCCAAGCCGGGCGAAGGGGGGCAGCTGCCGGGCCACAAGGTCTATCCGTGGATTGCGAAGGTCCGCTACGCGACGCCAGGCGTCGGACTGATCTCGCCGCCGCCGCATCACGACATCTACTCGATCGAAGATCTCGCCGAGCTGATCTACGACCTGAAGAACGCGAACCCGCGCGCGCGCATCTCCGTCAAGCTGGTGGCCGTCTCGGGCGTCGGCACGATCGCCGCCGGCGTCGCAAAGGCGCACGCCGACGTGATTCTCATCTCGGGGCACGACGGCGGCACCGGGGCCTCGCCGCTCACGAGCATCAAGCACGGCGGCGTGCCGTGGGAGCTCGGGCTCGCCGAGACGCAGCAAGTCCTGCTGCTGAACAAGCTGCGCGACCGCGTCATCGTGCAGGTCGACGGCCAGATCAAAACGGGGCGCGACGTCGTCGTCGCCGCGCTGATGGGCGCCGAGGAGTTCGGCTTCGCGACGGCGCCGCTCGTCGTGTCCGGCTGCGTGATGATGCGCGTCTGCCACCTGAACACCTGCCCCGTCGGCATCGCGACGCAGGATCCGGCGCTTCGCGCGAAGTTCTCGGGCAAGCCGGAGTTCGTGATCAACTTCTTCCGCTTCGTCGCCGAGGAAGTGCGCGAGCACATGGCGCAGCTCGGCTTCCGGACGATCGACGAGATGGTCGGCCGCGTCGAGTGCCTGAAGGTCCGCGGCGCGGTCGTCGCGCGGCGGAAGATGCGCGCGCAGGATCACGGGCTGGCGCAGGCGCTCGACAACGAGCTGATCGCGGCGTGCGGCGACGCGCTCGAGCGTCGCCAGAGCGTCGCGCTCAGCCGGCCAATCCGCAACGTGCACCGCGCCGTCGGCACGATGCTCGGCTACGAAGTGACGCGGCGATTTGGTGGCGCCGGGCTGCCCGACGACACGATCACGCTGCGCTTCACCGGCTCCGCGGGCCAGAGCTTCGGCGCGTTCGTGCCGCGCGGGATCACGCTCGCGCTCGAGGGCGATGCGAACGATTACGTCGGCAAAGGCCTCTCGGGCGGACGCCTCGTGCTGGCGCCGCCGCGCGGCGCGACGTTCGCCGCCGAGGAGAACGTGATTGCCGGCAACGTGGCGCTCTACGGCGCGACGAGCGGCGAGGCGTTCATCCGCGGCGTCGCGGGCGAGCGCTTCGCGGTGCGGAACTCGGGCGCGACCGCCGTCGTCGAGGGCGTCGGCGATCACGGGTGCGAGTACATGACCGGCGGACGCGTCGTCGTGCTCGGGCGGACGGGACGGAATTTCGCCGCCGGCATGAGCGGCGGGATCGCCTACGTGCTGAACGCGAGCCGCGAGTTCGAGCGGCGGTGCAATCCGGAGCTCGTCGATCTCGAGCCGCTCGACAGCGACGACCTCGCCTTCGTGCTCGGTCTGGTCGAGCGGCACGTCGAGCTGACGGGGAGCGCGCTCGGCGCGCGGCTGCTCGCCGCGTGGAGCTCGACGTCGCTGCAGTTCACGAAAGTGATGCCGCGCGACTACAAGCGCGCGCTGGCCACCATGCCGGCCGCCGACACGGTGCCGCTGGTCACCAGCCGGATGGCCGCCCATGGGTAAGGCGACCGGGTTCCTCGAGATCCAGCGGCAGAAGCCGCCGGCGCGTCCGATTGCCGAGCGCATCCGCGACTGGCGCGAGGTTCCGCTGCCCTACGAGGCGTCGGCGCTGCGGGATCAGACCGCGCGCTGCATGGACTGCGGGATTCCGTTCTGTCACAACGGCTGCCCGCTCGGAAACCTGATCCCCGAGTGGAACGACCTCGTGTACCGCGATCGCTGGCGCGCGGCGAGCGATCGGCTCCACGCGACGAACAACTTTCCCGAGTTCACGGGACGGCTGTGTCCCGCGCCGTGCGAGGGATCGTGCGTGCTCGGGATCAACGACGCGCCGGTGACGATCAAATCGGTGGAGGTCGCAATCATCGAGCGCGCGTTCGCCGAAGGCTGGGTCTCGGCGCAGCCGCCGGCCGTTCGCACGGGAAAACGGGTCGCGGTCGTCGGCTCGGGGCCGTCGGGCCTCGCGGCGGCGGATCAGCTGAACCGCGCCGGCCACGACGTCACCGTCTTCGAGCGCGCGGATCGGATCGGCGGGCTGCTGCGCTACGGCATTCCGGCGTTCAAGCTCGAGAAGCAAGGGCTCGAGCGCCGGCTCGCGCTGATGCGCGCGGAAGGCGTCGTGTTCCAGACCGGCTGCCACATCGGCGTGAACCGCGACGCGCGGCAGCTGATGCGGGACTTCGACGGCGTCGTCCTCGCCGGCGGATCGACCGTGCCGCGCGACCTCGGCGTGCCGGGGCGCGAGCTGGCCGGCATCCATTTCGCGATGGAATACCTCACCTCGCAGAACCGCGCGTGCGAGGGCGACGCGGTGGAGGCGATCAGCGCGCGCGGCAAGCACGTGATCATCATCGGCGGCGGCGACACCGGCGCCGACTGCCTCGGCACGGCGCACCGGCAGGGCGCGCGCAGCGTGCGGCAGCTCGAGCTGCTGCAGCGGCCGCCCGACGCGCGCGCGCCGCAGAACCCGTGGCCGATGTGGCCGAACATCTTCCGCGTGTCGTCGGCGCACGAAGAAGGCGGCGACCGGCACTACGCGGTTGCGACGGAGCGGTTCTCGGGCACGACGGACGGACGCGTCGCGCGCCTCCACGCGAAAACGGTGGACACGCAGGAGTCGATCGAGTTCGACGCCGATCTCGTGCTGCTCGCGATGGGCTTCGTCGGCCCCGAGCGCGGCGGCGTCGTCGACGGGCTCGGGATCGAGCTGACCGCGCGCGGCACCGTCGCGCGCAACGCCGACTGGATGACCAACGTGCCGGGCGTCTTCACGGCCGGCGACATGCAGCGCGGCCAGTCGCTCATCGTCTGGGCGATCGCCGACGGCCGGAGCTGCGCGCGCGGCGTCGACACGTACCTCATGGGCAGTTCGTCGTTGCCGGCGCCCGTCGCGTAATGGCTGATGTCTGATGGCTAATGGCATAGGGCTGATGGCTAATGAACCATGGGCCATCTACCATGAGCCATCAGCCATCAGCCATCAGCCATGACGGTTCTTTTTGCAGCCGTGGAGAGCGCGCGCGAGGAGCTGGCGGCCGCCGCGATGCGCGGCGACGGCGGCGGCGCCTGCACTCGGACATCGACGTCCTGCTCCTGTTCGACGGCCAGATCGAGGAAGCCGAAGAGAAACGCGTGCGCTCCATCCTGCATCCGCTGTGGGATGCGCGCTTCTCGGTCGGCCATCAGATCCGGCAGATGGCCGACTTCGCCGAGCTCGAAATCGACAACCCGGAATTCCTGCTCGCGCTGCTCGACGCGCGCGCCGTCGCTGGCGACGCACCGCTGCTCGACCGCATTGCCGAGCGCGTACGCTCGCCGGCGGCGCACGCGCGGATTGTCGACGCGCTGAACCGGCTGATCGACGAGCGGCACGCGCGGTTCAACGGCACCTTCTACCAGCTCGAGCCGGATGTGAAGGACGCGCCGGGCGCGCTGCGCGACGTCTGGGCCGCGCGCACGATCGCGGCCATCACCGATCCCGCGCTGATCGATCGCGGGGCCGCCGATCGCGCGCGCCTCGACGACGCCGAGGAGTTCCTGCTGCGGCTGCGGTCGATCCTGCACGTCGAGCACCGACGCAACCACAACGTGTTGAACCACGAAGCGCAGGAGCGGATCGCGCAGCTCATGGGGTACGCCGGCGCGCCGCGGCAGCAGGTCGAGCGGCTGATGGGCGACTATTTCCGCCACGCGCGCGCCGTGAGCCGATCGCTCGAGGCAATCCGGCAGACGGCGCCGGAGCCGGTCGGCGCGAATCTCGTGCGGTCGCGCGACGGCATCAGGTTCGTGGATCTGGAATACGCCGACCGTCATCCCGAGACGTGGCTCTCGCTGTTTCAGGCCGCGCTCGACGCAGCGACGGCGGTCACCGGCGGCACGCTCGCCTGGATCGAGCAGCGGATCGACCGCCATGCGCCCGAAGCGTTCTTCCCGGGGCCGGCGGATCGCGCCGCGCTGCTCACGTTCCTGCGGCCGCGCGCGGGCCTCTACGCGCGCCTCTCGGAGATGCACGACTGCGGCCTGCTCGGACGGATGTTCCCCGAGTTCCAGGCGATCTTCTGCCGCGTCGTGCGCGACTTCTATCACAAGTACACCGTCGACGAGCACACGCTGCTGACGATCAGGAACCTCGAGCGGCTGGCGACGCGCGCGGTGAAAGGGCGCGAGCGCTTCAGCGCGCTCCTCGCCGACCTCGCGCAGCCCGAGCTGCTCGTGCTGTCGCTGCTCTTCCACGACGTCGGCAAGTGGCGCGACGAGGATCACGTCGAGGAGAGCGCACGGATGGCGCTGCAGATGATGCACCGCCTCGAGCTGCCCGACGACTCGATCGCCGTCGTCGACTTCCTGATCCGGCATCACACGCGCATGTCGCTCATCGCATTCCGCCGCGACACCGAAGATCCCGAGATCGTCCGCCAGCTCGCGGATCTCGTCGGCATCGAGGAGCGGCTGAAGATGCTGTGCCTTCTCACGCTCGTCGACATCGAGGCCGTCAACCCCGACACGCTGACGTCGTGGCGCGAGGAGCTGCTCTGGCGGCTGTACGTCGACACCTACAATCACCTCACGCTGGAGTACGCCGACGAGCGCATCGAGCACGAGGAATCGGGGCTGCGCGCGCTCGTCGCCGGCCGGCCCGCCGACGTCACCGACGCGGAGATCGCCCGGTTCGTCGAAGGCCTTCCGCGCCGATACCTGCAGCTGTTCCCGCGCGACGAGATCTACCGCCACGTCCGGCTGGCGCGCGACATGCGGCCCGACGATGTCCACGCGGATCTGAAGCGCAAGGACTCGCTCTGGGAGCTGACGGTCGCAACGCTCGACGAGCCATTCGTGTTTTCGAACATCTGCGGCGCGCTGTCGTCGTTCGGAATGGACATCGCGCGCGGCCACGCGATGACGAACCCCAACGGGCTCGTGCTCGACGTCTTTCAGTTCACCGATCAGGAGCGCTTCCTCGAGCTGAACGCGGCGGGGAGGGATCAATTCCTCGCCGTGCTCGCCGACGTGATCTCCGGGCGCGCCGACGTCACCGATCGTCTGCGCGCGCGCGAGCAGAGCGTCCTCTACCGGCGCCGCCCGGGCGTGACGTCGACGCCGCCGGTGATTCACGCCGACAACCAGTCGTCGCGCCGCTACACGATTCTCGATCTCGTGGCGGACAACGCGCTCGGCCTGCTGCACCGCGTGAGCCGCGTCATCTCCCGCCACGGCTGCGACGCTGGAGGCATGAGATGAAGTTGATCAAGGCCATCGTACGCCCCAACAAAGTGGACGATGTGAAGGACGCGCTCGGGCGCGTGAGCCTCCCGGGCATGACGGTGACCGAGGTCCGCGGCCACGGCAAGCAGAAGGGCCATACGGCGATCTACCGCGGCAAGGAATACGACGTCAGCCTGCTGCCCAAGATGGAGATCGAGATCGTCGTGCCCGACAACCTCGTCGACGAGGCGGTCGCCGCGATCATCACCGCCGCGCGCACCGGCGAGATCGGTGACGGCCGCGTGTTCGTCATTCCCGTCGAGCAGAGCTACCGCATCCGCACCGGCGAGCGGAGCGACATATGAAAGCGGCTGCCGGCCTCGCGCTGATGTGCGTGGTGCTCGCGTCCGCCGGCCTGCGCGCGCAGACGGCTGCCGCGCCGGCGTCCGCCGCCGCGATGCAGACCGATCTCGCGAAGCTCGATCAGCGCGTC
>QHWK01000733.1 GCA_003223775.1 Acidobacteriota bacterium | reverse complement strand
ACTTGCGAAGGAAGCCGGCGAGATCCTCGAGCTGCGACTTGATCCCGTCGCGCGCGTCGAGGTATGCCGTGAACTGCGGATCGAGCGTCGCGAGCTCCGCCACGCGCCGCCACACGCCGCCGAGCGACGCGAGGATCGCATCGTCGCGCTCGTAGAGCGATGCGTAGCTCTCGGCGCACAGCCGCTCGACGCGATCGGCGCTCGCGAGCACCTGGCGCAGCGCGGCGAGCTCGCCGTCCTCGCCCGCGTCGGTGAGCGTCGCCTTCTCGAGCTCGCCGAGCTGGAAGGTGATCAGATCGTGCCGCGCATCGCGATCGTGCGCCGATGCGCGCGCGCGCGCGAGCTGATCGCGCGCCCCGTGCATCGCGTCGAAGGAGGCGGCCGTCGGCGTCAGCAGACGTTCGAGCGCGCCGAACGCGTCGAGCGCCGCGAGATGCGTGGACGCATCGAGCAGCGTCTGGTGCTCGTGCTGTCCGTGCAGCTCGATGAGCCGGCTCGAGAGGTCCTTCAGCGCGCCGGCCGTGGCAAGAGCGCCGTTGACGAACGCGCGGCTCCGGCCCTGCGCGGTGATCTCGCGTCTGACGATCAGCTCTTCGCCGCCGCTCTCGAAAATGGCTTCTATCGCTGCGCCGTCTTCGCCGGTGCGAACCAGGTCGCCCGACGCCCGGCCGCCCAGCAGCAGGCCGACCGCCTCGACGAGGATCGATTTGCCGGCGCCGGTTTCGCCCGTGAGGACGTTCAGGCCCGGCTCGAACTCGACCTCGGCGGCGTCAATGACGGCCAGATGGCGGATGCGCAGGAAGCGGAGCATGGGGAAAGTGCGAGAACTCCAATGGTAACATAGGTTTGACAGCGATTGCCCTGTCTGCTACAGTGAACCAGATCGCGCTGTCCCAGCGGCGCACAAGCTATGATCCGGAGGGCCGTTTGCGCACGCTCGGTAGCCCGCTGGCCGCCCTGTTCCTGCAGGGCGTGGCGGGAGTTTCGCCCGATAGCCCCAGCACCGGCATCGTAAGCCTCCTCTCCCGCGCCACAGCGCTTTCGATCGTCATCCTGGTCGCGCTCGCGGGCCTCTCGGTCTGGTCCTGGGGGATTTTCCTCTACAAGTGGTGGACGTTCCGGCGCGCGTCGCATCAGAGCGCGCAATTCCTCGACGTCTTCCGGCGCAGCAACAAGTTTTCGGAGGTCCAGGCGGTCTGCCGATCGCTCAACGACAGCCCGCTCGTCGGCCTGTTCCAGACCGGCTACGCGGAGCTGACGGCGCAGCTTCGCCAGGCGTTGCCGCCCGAGGTGGGCAACGGGCCGAACCCCAATCCACGGGTCGCGGCCGCGCGTCCTACCCTCAAGAGTCTGCCTGCGGTGGACCGCGCACTGCTGCGCGGATCGGCGATCGAATTGAACAAGCTCGAAAGCCACATCGCATTCCTCGCGACGGTCGCCAGCATGGCGCCCTTCGTCGGGCTGTTCGGCACGGTGTGGGGAATCATGAACGCGTTCGAGCAGATCGGCGTCACCGGATCGACGAACCTGCAGGCCGTCGGCACGCCGATCGCCGAGGCGCTGATCGCGACGGCGGCCGGCCTGGCGGCGGCGATTCCCGCGGTGCTCTTCTACAACTACCTGACGCAGCGCGTGAAGGTGTTCGCGACCGACATGGACGACTTCTCGATGGAGTTTCTGAACATCGCGGAGAGGAACTTCACGTAATGCCCAAGCTGGGGCCGTCGGCCGGTCCTGTGGCATCGCCGCGCGCGGGCCGCGGCCGGCGCGTCTCCACCTCGCTCGCCGAGATCAACGTCGTGCCGCTGGTCGACGTGATGCTCGTGCTGCTCATCATCTTCATGGTGACCGCGCCGATGCTGCAGCGCGGCCTTGACGTCAAGCTGCCCGTGTCGACGCGCGCGACGCAAATCCCGACTACCGTTCAGCGCGTCGAGATCTCGATTCCGGCCGACTTCGGCCAGCGCCAGCTGCTCTACATCAACAAGGATCAGGTGCCGGCGCGCGCGTTCCAGGAACGCGTCCGCCAGCAGATGGAGGGCCGCTCGACCAAGGAAGTGTTCCTGCGCGGAGACGGCGGGGTCACGTATCAGCAGCTGATGCAGGTCATCGACATGTTGAAGGCGGCCGGCGTGCAGAACGTCGGCATGGTGGCCCGGATGCCGGGAGAGCGCTGATGGAAGTATCCGACGTCCTGCGCGATCGGATGCAGCGGCCCGGCGGGCTGCAGCGGACGGTCACGCTGTCGATCGGCGCGCATCTCGCGCTCGCCGGCGCGCTCGTCTTCGCGCCCGGCGGCCTGCTGCAGCACCGGAAGAGCCAGGTCCCGGTCATGACGATCTCTCTCGGCGGCGGCGGCGGGCCGGAGAACGGCGGCATGACGGCGATGGGTGGGCGTCCCGTGCAGGAAGTGAAGCCGCCTGACGAGCCGGTGAAGCGCGAAGCCGTCCGGCCGCCGGCGGCGAAGGTGCCCGAGATGACAGTCCCGCGCGAGAACGCGAGGCCGACCAAAGCCCCGCCGCGCGAGGTGAAGTCGGCGCCCGACGAAGCGCGCGGCCGCACGCCGACGCGCGGCGCGGAGAAGACCGCCGGCACCGCGATCGCCGACACCGGCGTGCGCGGGCAGGGATTCGGCCTGTCGAGCGGCGGCGGACCGGGATCGGGATCGACGCTCGACGTCGCCGATTTCTGCTGCCCCGACTACATCGCGACGATGGTGACGATGATCAGACGCGCCTGGAACCCGAATCAGGGGGCGGCGGGGCTGGCGATCGTGAAGTTCACGGTTCAGCGCGACGGCCGGCTCACCGACGTCAGCGTCACGCAGAAGAGCGGCCTCGACACGCTCGACTTTGCCGCCCAGCGCGCGGTCTTCGCGACGCGGGCGCTGCCGCCGCTGCCCGACGCATTTCCCAACCCCACGCTCACCGTGCGCCTCAACT